>JALQUL010000341.1 GCA_023260735.1 Limnohabitans sp.
AATTCTTTGGGTTTAAAACTCACAATCAGTGCTTTAGTTTGAGTACTGGGATTGATAAAAATTCGCTGTGAAACAGTTTCCTGACCATATTGAATGGTTTCAGTAAAGATAGCTTTAGGGTTGAGTTTTCCATCTTGAGTGAGTTGAAAAATTTCAACTTCTCCATTTCGAGAGGCAATCATTTTTAATCTAAACGCTTGTTGAAAGCGTACAGCATGATGGCTTGGAAATGGCTTTAACACTCCATTGGGGGAGTCTTCAAGCACATTCATAATCATGGCATCTAAAAGTTTGTACTGCGCAGGTATAGGATTGGTTACTGAGTTTTGACGAGTGACCAAAGCAAGTACCAAATCTTTGGTATTAATAAACTGAGCTATTGGAGGAGAGGTAGCGGTAGTTTGTGCCCACAATTGAGCTGGAATCAATAAAATGACACCATAGCAAAAAATCAACTGCAAAATATTTTTTTTATAAATGAGAAACATTAATTAAAGTGTAAACAATAAAGCTTTAAAAAAATTTGATGAGATAGTAGAAATTTCTACATGATTTCATAAAAGCTTTAAACAATTAATAGAGACACTTTAAGTGTAATGCCATCTGCCCATAAAAACAACTACGAGTAGTATAATTTGCAAATTCCAATAGAAAACAACTAAGCTCAAGTGGTAAATTGCAAACTAGCCGGTTAAAGGTTCACCTTTAGTGTTGAGTTATTTGAAGTGATGAAAGCTTAACAAAACGAAGTGCCATGTAAGCAACATAAGCAACTTCGTTTTTATTACTTGATATTTTATTTTTTACTAGTAGCCATCATTTGTTCAGTGCTGGTTTTTCTATCTGCGGCTACTTTTTGCACCGATGGGCGAGCAGACATGGCTTTTAAATAATCTTTAACACCAGTGCCTTCAAATAAATCAACGCCTAAAACCAATTTGGCCGCCATTGACACTACCGGCAAATGAATAACAGCAGAACAATCGGCTAAGGTAAATTGATCACCATATTGATAAGGATTGAGCTGCATTATCTTTTTGTAGCCCTCAACACCTTTAGCTAATTGTTTAGCCACACGCTCTTTGGTACTGTCGCTCACTTGCCCGCCAAAAAAGGCTTGTGGGTACAACTCCCTAGCGGGCAACTCTAAATATAACTCTATATATTTCACCAACTCTCGCACTTTGGCGGCTGCAAAAGCATCAGTTGGCATTAAAGAGTGTTCTGGATAAGCTTGTTCTAAATAATCTGCAATGACTGCAGATTCAGTTAAAGTACCTTGTTCAGTTTCTAAAAACGGCACTTTTCCCAATGGTGAACGAAGCAATAAATCAGGAGAGGCCCTCGGTCCTACAAAAACAGTATCCTCCTCGAAAGTAACTCCTTTTTCGAGTAATTGCAACTTCACTTGGTTGTAATAATTACTCATTGAAAATCCGCAAAGCTTTAACATAGTGTCTCCTTAAAAATATCAATGTAATCTACATATTAGAAATTAGGTGTCAAGTTGGTGGCAGCTCTCCTAGTTTGCTAAAAATTTTCACCTGATAATAAATTCAAGTTAAATCTTTTTTGAGGTAGCAATAAAATCATCAATTGAAATAGGTTCATGACCTAATACTTCAGTTATGCCAGCAGTTGAAGCAGCACTACCTTCAAGCAACATTTTTAAAGTGTCTGGCTCTAGTGGAATATCTGGATGTAATGCAGTTAGCTTGGCGGTTAATGACATCAAAAACAAGGGAATTGGAATAAACAATGGCACACCCTTTCCTTGTTGAAGGGCGTAACTTGCCAACATAGCTTTATAAGAAACTACTTTTGCACCCACACAGTTGATGATTTTTTTTCTGGTAGAGGTTTTATTTTCAATGCTGGCTAGGATAACTGCCACTATGTCTTGTATATGAACCGGTTGCAACCTCATTTGTCCTTTGCCAGGCAATGACACTATAGGCAGTCTTGATAAGAATAAAAACATTTTGGCAGAAGCTCCATCTGGCGCAAATACTACGCTGGGGCGCAAAATAGTCCAGTTAAGTTGGCTTTGCTTTAAATATTCATCGGCTTTTAACTTACTACTCTGATACAGAGTGGGGTTGACTGTATCTACGCCCAAAGCAGAGATTTGAATGACCTTGGCAATTAGCATTTTTTCACAGGCCTCAAATAAGGCTTTTGGTGCTAAATAATGAATCGCTGTCATGGGTGTTTTAGGCGTGTTACGCAAAACACCTACCGCATTAATTACTACGTCAATGCCTTTTAAATGTTCCAACCATTGCTGGGGATTTGTCATTTGGCTATAGTCGGCCACAATATCAGAGGCTCGTATGCGGCGCCTCACCAAGCCAATTACTTCGTGTCCCAAAATTTCTAATGCCGCTCTTGTATAGCGACCTATCATACCGTTTGAGCCTATCAGTAAGATTTTCATTTTTTAACTTTCATGATAATGTTTGGACTCGACTATATAGGCGATTTTGAAATTCTGCCTTGAATTGCATTTTAATCCCCTAATAGAACTTTAGGAATCTAAAACCCAACGCCAACTACTTTGATGGAAGGAATTGTAAAGACTTACTCGCTAGTTAAATATACCCATTTTAATATTTATGACAATTAAAAATTGACCAATTAGTCGCTTTAAAAAGCAAAAGGCCTACTGTTTTAAATGGTTGAAGCAACAAAAATGAGAAGAAATTAACGACAAGTAAAAAAAAAGCCCGCATAATTTGTGCATAATAAAAGCTATGAAAGCTCTATACAAAAAAGTTGGCATCGTGGGAACCGGTGCAATGGGTCGTGGAATTGCTCAGCTTGCAGCGCAAGCGGGAAGCCATGTGGTTTTATTTGACGCAATGGCGCTTGCTGCCTCCAATGCACAACAAGCCTTAATAGATCAGTGGGCAACACTTGCTAATAAAGGCAAAATTAGCACCGAAGACGCAAGTCTTTTTGCCAAGCAGCTCAGTGTAGCCAATGAATTAAACGCTCTTGCCGATTGTGATTTAATTATTGAGGCCATCAAAGAAGATTTATCCATTAAACAAAGTTTGTTTAAAAATCTTGAAGCCATTGTTCAACCGAGTTGCGTTTTAGCTAGCAACACATCTAGTTTATCCATTACCTCTATTGCAGCCGCCTTAAGCCGTCCAGAACAATTAGTCGGTATGCACTTTTTTAATCCCGTGCCACTGATGAAAGTAGTGGAAATTATTCCAGGTTTACAAAGTCAAAACAGTCACATTGATAACCTTTTACAGTACGGCAAACAAATGGGCCATACAGCCGTAAAAGCCTCAGATACCCCAGGTTTTATTGTGAATCACGCCGGCCGCGGTTACAACACCGAAGCCCTGCGCATTATTAGCGAAAGCATCACTGACTTTGCTACTGTTGACCAAATTTTAAAAGATCAACTTGGTTTTAAATTAGGCCCCTTCGAACTCATGGACTTAACCGGACTAGATGTATCGCATCCAGTCATGGAATCAATTTATAATCAATATTATCAAGAAGCCCGCTACCGCCCTAGCCCCATTACCGCACAGCGTTTAGCAGGTGGTGTGTTGGGTCGTAAAACAGGTCGTGGTTTTTATAATTACGATGAAAAAGGTCAAAAAATTGTAGCTCCTACGCGGGCCACTGACAATCTAAAGGCTATCACTCAAGCAGAATGGCCAAGCGTTTGGGTCTCACCCAAAGCGTCTCGTCGCCAAGGTTTGTTAGCCCTACTTAAAAATTTAGGAGCCACCATTGAAACAGGTGCGATGCCAAGCCCTACGGCATTAATTATGGTCGCGCCAATGGGCTTTGACGTCACTACTTTAGCAGCCGTTGAAAGACTAGACCCTACCCGTACAGTTGGCATTGATATGTTGGTAGATGACGCCATCAGCAAACGCCGAGTCATTGCCAGCAACCCGGCAACACGCCTTGATATGCTGCAAAAAGCACAAGCGATTTTTTCTGCTGACGCAAAGCCAGTGAGTGTGATTAAAGACAGCGCCGGTTTTGTGAGCCAAAGGGTGATTGCTACGATTGTTAATATTGGTTCTGATATTTGCCAACAAAGTATTTGCAGCCCAGAAGACTTGGATAAAGCAGTTCAAATTGGCCTAGGTTACCCACAAGGGCCTTTAGGCTTTGGCAATATGCTAGACCCAGCTAATATTTTAGAAATTTTATTCAATATGCAGACTGTTTATGGTGATATTCGTTATCGTCCGTCACCATGGCTAAGAAGGCGTGCGGCTTTAGGTTTAAGCCTTCTGCAAGCCGAACAAGTTTAATATTGATATCTTTGGGCTATCGCTTTAAAGGACTGCAAGCACTCCTCTAGGGCGATAGCTCTTTATTTTGCATTTTCAACCCGTACTGATACCAGTCACACAAAAGACAGACTATGCACGAACCAATGCTTACTATAGAGGAAAGAGAAGCCATCAACGCAGGTAGATGGTTTTCTACCCTTTCCCCTTCATTACGTCACGATATTCTCCGATGTGCATTTGTTCGCAGATACAAAGATGGTCAAATAATTGCAGCACGTGGCGATCCACCCGACTCATGGATTGCTTGTGCCAAGGGAGCCGTGCGTGTCAGTTCTATTTCTATTTCTGGAAAACAAATTACCCTCACCTATGTAGAGCCTGGGATTTGGTTTGGCGATGTGTCTATTCTCGATGGAGACCGTCGCACTCACGATGCCTACGCCCATGGAGATTGCACCATTTTATGTGTGGCCACTGCCGATTTTCGCAAAATTTTAGCTACTCATGTAGAGTTCTACGACGCTATGCTTCGTTTGCAATCGCGCCGGATTCGTCAACTTTATGGCCTAGTAGAAGACCTCAACACTCTACCACTACGCTCTCGCTTGGCCAAACAATTATTACATTTGGTACGCAGTTATGGTGTGCCAAGTTTATCCAATCATCACGAAATTCGAATCAGTTTGCAGCTGGCCCAAGAAGAATTAGCCCAGTTAGTAGGAGCCTCTCGTCAGCGGGTCAACCAAGAGCTAAAGGCCATGGAGCGAGAAGAAGCAATACGGGTAGAAGCCAATGGTTTAGTCATTCGAGATCGCGAGCGACTAATGCGTATTGTCGAGCTCAACGATTAAATTTTCTAAGTCATTTTTGTTTTAACAAGGTCACTACTCTTTTTCAAAAAGTAGTAAAACCTTATTCGCAAGACTCATTTTCTAGTTCACTAGGAATGAGTCTTTTTTTTAACCAAGAGCCAGTTAGTGGTTACTTAATTGATATTTGATTAGTATCAAAATTAATCCTCTAACTCTCTATTTTTCATTTTGAATTGCTGTTTTATGACTGGTTTTGATCAATTTGTTGGCACTCGTTCAGTGTCTGAAAAACATCGTTTTGATGTAGCTGCTTTAACACAATGGTTAAAACAAAATCTTACAGGTTTTGAGGGACCATTAACAGTTGAAATGTTCAAAGGTGGACAATCCAACCCTACCTATCAATTAATTACGCCTCATATGACCTATGTGATGCGAGCCAAGCCTGGACCAGTGGCGAAATTATTACCCTCTGCTCATGCCATAGAACGAGAATATAAAGTCATGTCAGCCTTAGGTTCTACCGATGTTCCAGTCGCTAAAATGCTGGCAATTTGCGAGGATGAATCCGTCATTGGTAGAGCCTTTTATATTATGGAGTTTGTTAAAGGTAGAATACTTTGGGATCAGGCTTTACCAGGCATGACCAAACAAGAAAGAGGAGAAATCTACCAAGAAATGAACCGAGTAATTGCCACTTTGCACAAGGTCAATGTACAAACCTGTGGCCTTGCGGATTATGGCAAACCTGGTAATTATTTTGAAAGACAAATTGGTCGTTGGAGTAAACAATATGTCGCCTCTATAACCGAACCTATTACTGAAATGGACCAGCTAATGGCATGGTTACCAGGTAACATTCCAGAACAAGCAAAAGATGAAAAATTAAGCAGTATTGTTCATGGTGACTTTAGGCTTGATAACCTAATGTTTCATCCCACCGAGCCCAAAGTTTTAGCCATTTTAGATTGGGAACTTTCTACACTGGGTCATCCATTTGCCGACTTTAGTTACCATGCGATGGCTTGGCATATTCCACCAGGCGCCTTTAGAGGAATTGGCGGTTTAGACCATCAAGCACTGGGCATTCCTAGCGAAGACGATTACATACAGGCCTATTGTGATCGTACCCAATTTTGCACCGCCCAAGAGTTAAAAGCCGATTGGAATTTTTATATGGCCTACAACTTATTTCGTATCGCCGCTATTTTGCAAGGAATTGCCAAACGGGCTCAGCAAGGCATGGCCTCGAGTGATCAAGCGGCTAGCTCTAGTCAAGGCGTAAGGCAATTAGCTCAATTGGCATGGCAATTCGCATGCCAATCACAGGCCAAAAAATCCAGTTAATACCCTCTTTATCAATACGTTTTTTCATCTGACTTCACCTTTAAGCGCTCACTTTTATTTACAGGAAACATCTATTATGGATTTTGATTATTCACCCAAAACAAAAGAGCTTCAAGCCCAACTCAATCAATTTATGGAGGATTATATTTATCCTGCTGAAGCCTTAGTTGAAAAAGAATTGCTTGAAAACACACAAAATAATAAGCGCTGGACGCCATTACAGACCATAGAGGCACTAAAAAAGAAAGCAAAAGAACAGGGCCTTTGGAATTTATTTTTACCCGTTGATTCGGCTGCTGCAGCAGGCGTCGAAGGAGCTGGTTTAACCAATCAAGAATATGCACCTCTAGCTGAAATTATGGGAAGAGTACCTTGGTCTAGTGAAGTGTTTAATTGCTCTGCTCCTGACACGGGCAATATGGAAACTATTGCGCGTTATGGTTCTGAAGAAAACCGTGAGCTTTGGTTAAAACCCTTATTAGCCGGAGAAATCAGATCTGCATTTGCCATGACTGAACCTGAAGTTGCCTCCAGTGATGCCACTAATATTTCTACTCGCATTGAACGTGATGGCGATGACTATGTGATTAACGGACATAAGTGGTGGATTTCTGGAGCGGGTGACCCACGTTGTGCTATTTTTATAGTAATGGGAAAAACAGATCCAGAAGCAGCTCGTCACTCACAACAAAGTATGATTTTAGTGCCGGCCAACACACCAGGTATTCGAATCGTAAGACCTCTTACAGTATTTGGTTATGACGATGCACCTCATGGCCATGTTGAAATGTACTTTGAAAATGTCAGAGTACCAGCTTCCAATATTCTATTGGGCGAAGGTAGAGGTTTTGAAATTGCTCAAGGTCGCTTAGGTCCAGGACGTATTCATCATTGCATGCGATTAATTGGATTAGCAGAACGAGCCCTTGAACTCATGTGCAGACGCGCCAGCAGCCGAGTTGCTTTTGGTAAAGCGGTCTCTACCCAAACGGTTACCCAAGAGCGTATTGCTGAAGCTCGCTGTCAAATTGATATGGCACGTTTACTCACTTTAAAAGCTGCGTGGTTAATGGATACCGCTGGTAATAAAGTAGCAAAATCAGAAATTGCCATGATTAAAGTAGTGGCACCTAATATGGCCTGTCAGGTCATTGACTGGGCGATTCAAGTGCATGGTGGTGGTGGTTTATGTGATGATTTCCCATTGGCAAGCGCTTATGCCAATGCCAGAACCCTTCGTTTTGCAGATGGTCCAGATGAAGTTCACCGTAATGCCATTGCTAAACTTGAATTGGGTAAATATAGCCCTAATAATCCTGCAGTAGAAATGCCAATTACCAGAGGTTGTTAAAAGTCAAGTGAACTTAGTAGTAAGCCTATTTTTAACAGCTTACTATGAGGTAAAAGTTGCAGATAAAATTGAGTCAAAAGCCAAGCAACATTTGTGCTTGGCTTTTTTATTTTATTTTCACGTAGCTGTGAGGTGCTTTAAATTTGATGAGTGACTTTATGTTGAGCCAATAAACCAAGAGACACACCCACTGCTATTGCTTGTGTACGATTTTTGACCTTGAGTTTTCTAATAAGATTATTAAGATGAAATACCACTGTGGCTTCAGAAAGAGTCATGATGCCAGCAATTTCCCAAGAGGTTTTACCACTTGCAGCCCAACCTAAACACTCTATTTCTCTTTTGCTTAGTTTGGGTACAGCCTCGGTCATAATGTGAGGTAACACTTTTTGCATTAGCATGTGACCCACACCCGCCACTACCCCATTTAACCATTTATGAAGAAGAGAGTCGGTTAATAAAGAAGTACTGACTGGTTTAGGACTATTAAAACTAATATAACCCTTCCACTGCGAACCAAAATTAATTGGAATGGCATAACCATTTTCAAAATTGAAGATTTCAGTGAGTGACCAAAATTGACTTTCTACTTGGGGTTGATGATCGTGAGTCCAGAGAAAAGCAAAAGGTTGGTCTTGGGACTTGTGCAAAATAGGATCTTCTTGGTGAAGATCATTTTGTAGATAAATTTGAGCCCATTGTGGATTAGACGAAAAGGCGTAAAACAAATCAGGAACCAAAGGCCGCTGACAGCTAAGCACCAAAGTAAAATCCTTACACTCTAAAATATGAGCGACAGGTAACAGCGCATCGGATAAATCATTAAGATTGACCGATGAAGCAATAATTGCAAGTAACTGATAATCCGCCTCGTATGGCATAGTTGTTGCTGTAAGTGAGTGCTTAAACTTAAATGTTCTTGCTAAATTAAAATTTGGGTGGTAAAGCCCAAGCTGAAATTGATTATAAAACTTATTATGGGTTAAATTATAAGTTTTAATTTTGCTGCGTGGTCGAATTACTAATAAATAATTGAAAGAAATATCGTGACAGAAGTTGCATTTTACAAATTAACTGTCAAAATTCGTAGAATAAAGTAGTATTTTTAAAAAACTGACTAAACGCAATTCACTTTTTAAAGAGTTTTTAAAAATTCATTTATTAAAATATATAGCTACTTTTTTACGTAATATTCAATTATTAAAAAATTGTAGGCAATAGGGTACTCATAAAAATCAAAAGGCTTTTTACACGACACTTATCGTAAACCATGAAACCAAACGCATGGTAGTTGAAAAAGAAAATAAAGCGGATAAAGCCGATAACGATTCACCAAAAATGATGAAGAAAAAATGGGAAGTGAGTAGTGCAAGAGAATTTGGTCTGTCCGGAGGGGATCGAACCCCCGACCCTCAGCTTAGAAGGCTGATGCTCTATCCAACTGAGCTACGAACAGAAAATAGACTTGTTGGATGCTGTTTTAACGATAAGGATCATTAAAAAATTGATGGTCGGAGTACAAGGATTCGAACCTTGGACCCCCTGGTCCCAAACCAGGTGCGCTACCAGACTGCGCCACACTCCGAACTGTTTATATTATACACTTAAAATGTATTGTATTTAAAAAATTTGTTATTTTTTAAACACTTGTAAGAAAGAGATAAACCAACTCACTTACTCGAGAAATAAATTATAGCACGACTTTTTTGTGAAATTTTTGAAATCAAAAAAATTTCATCAATTTAGCATTCAAACCGTCCGAGTCATCTATTTGACTTAGCCCTATTATATAACAGTAATTTAATTGATTGACAAAAGTAGCTCAATCGTTCTCAATTAGAGTCCTTTTAGTTTTTTAAACGATATGATGAGTCACAACACACCTGTACTGAGCGGAATTCGAATTCTTAGTTTAGCCCTTAATTTACCTGGCCCTGCAGCCCTTATGCGTTGTCAACAAATGGGGGCTGAATGTGTCAAATTAGAGCCACCAGCCAATTTACCACATAATAGCTCGGGGGATCCAATGGGCAGTTATCAGCCTAATGCCTACCAGACCATGCACCAAGGGGTTCGTCTAGTGGTAGCAGACCTGAAATCTACTGACGGCCAAAACATCCTCCATCAAGAGCTATCGCAAAGTCATATCCTAATAACCTCCTTTAGACCTTCTGCGATGCGTAAATTAGGCCTTGATTGGGAAACTTTGCATCAACGTTATCCCCATCTCAATCAAATCGCTATAGTTGGCTCTCCTGGTGCTAGAGCCGAAGAACCGGGCCATGATTTAACCTATATGGCGGAAAATGATTTAATCACTGGACTGAATTTGCCACCCTCTTTATATGCTGATATGGCGGGATCCTTACTCACTACGGAAGCGGTTTTACAACTATTATTGGCTCAACAAAAAAATAGCTCGGCAGGCGAAGTAGCGGCGGGTCAATACAAAGAAATTGCTCTTTCAGATGCTGCTGCCTATTTAGCACTACCAAGGCATTGGGGTTTAACCACCCCTGGCGAAGCAGTAGGCGGTGGTCATGCAGGTTACAATGTATATGCTTGTTTAGATGGGCGGGTGGCAATTGCAGCTCTAGAACCTCATTTTGCCCTGCGCCTTTTACAAGCGGCTGGGCAAGAGCCATCTGCAATTGCACAGATAATGCAATCTTCTATGCATGAAACTATTGCAAAATGGGTTGCACTTCATAGTTGTAGCCAACTAGAAAACATTGCCCATACCCTTGATATTCCGCTTCATACCCTCAAATAAAGAAGCTGCTTTATGAACCCTCTCATAGGGTTCTTTTTATTTACAGACATTTTTACCGTAATTTTTTATGACATCTTTGAACCAACGCATCAATGCTATTAGCTCCACCACAATAAAAAAGATGTCTCGTGGAATAGAAAAAGAAAGTTTACGTGTTTTAGATAACGGAACCTTGGCTTTAAGTCCCCATCCAGTTACTTTAGGCTCTGCTCTTACCCACCCGCATATTACGACTGACTACAGCGAGTCTCAACTGGAACTCATTACAGGTGTCCACGGTAGTGTAGAGTCATGTTTAGCTCAATTGCATCAATTACACCAAGTTTGTTTTAATGGCCTATCGGATGAAAAAATGTGGGTCTCTAGCATGCCCTGTCAATTACCCACCGACGAAACCATTCCCTTAGCGAGGTATGGCACTTCCAATGTGGCAAGAGCTAAAAGTGTTTATCGTATGGGATTGGGCCACCGCTATGGCAGAAGAATGCAAACAATTTCTGGCATTCACTACAACTGGTCACTGGAGGGCTTAAATACTCAAGATTATTTTGCCATTATTAGAAATTTTAGACGACAATTTTTTGTTTTGCTTTATTTATTTGGCGCTTCACCTGCTGTATCTAAATGTTTTGTTCAAGGGCGTAATCATGGTTTACAAACTCTAAGTGAAGACACTTTATATTTGCCTTTTGCTACATCCTTACGGATGGGTAAATTGGGTTATCAAAGTGAAGCTCAGGCCTCTATTGCCGCTAGCTTTAACCACCTCGAAGCGTATGCAGCATCACTTGAAAAAGCACTTACCCAAGTTTACCCACAATATGAAAAAATTGGCATTCAAAACTTAGGCGGTGAATACAATCAACTTGCCACCAGCCTTTTACAAATCGAAAATGAATACTACGGTAGTATTCGACCAAAACGTACTATTCGCTCGGGTGAGCGTCCTTTACACGCCCTGCGTGAACGAGGAGTTGAGTACATAGAAGTACGTTGCCTTGATTTAGACCCCTTTATTAAAGTAGGCATCGATGAACACACCAGCCGTTTTGTGGATATGTTTTTATTGTTATGCCATTTACAAGATAGCCCACCCGATAGCCCAGAAGAAATCGCTGAGCTTGCTCAAAACCAACACTTGGTGGCTAGTCGCGGCCGAGAACCTGGCTTGCAACTTTCCAAAAATGGTCTTGCTATCGAGTTAAGCACTTGGGTTTTAGAAATTTTAAACGACTGCCAAGACATTGCACAAAATCTAGATCAAGGTCTAGACAATAGCCCTTACCAAAGCACTTTAGCTGCTTTAAAAGAATTAGCCCTACACCCCGATCAGCTTCCCTCTGCACGCGTCTTAGCAAGCATTCAAAATAGTTTTAATGGTTCATTTAATGCTTTTACGCTCGCACAGTCGCAAACCACTCACCGTTATTTTAAAGAACAAACTTTAGATCAAACTTTAGCTCGCGAATTTTCACAAATGGCAGAGCAATCTTTGCAAGATCAAAAATCGATTGAAAAATCAGACATCATTGATTTTGAGCAATACCGAGTCATTTATACCGACCCTAAAAATTTACAAATTGAATAATAAAAAAGGCTAAGCAACTGATCGCTTAGCCTTTTTTGTAGTGCGGTTGAGGAAGTTATTGTTAGGCAAGCAGCGACAAAAATTTGAGTTGCAGCCTATTTAGCAAAAATGTAAAAATAACTTTAACCTCTTTTTTTGCTTGTATAAAGCGTGCCCGAACCATTGCCGTTGCCATTGCCAACATTAGGCTTGTTTGCTCTACTTGCAACTCGATTGGCTGTTGGTTTCACTTGGGTTTTAGTTGACACTTTAGCCGCTACCGCACTACCCGTTACCCTTGGTGGTAATCCAGTATGCTGAGTTAAGATTTGACCTGCTACTGGTTTCTTGAACAACTTGCCTGCACTAGCTCCCGATACAGGCGTAGAGTTAGCACGTCTTGCCGAAGTATAACTTCCGTCGGTAAGCGGCTGAAAGCGAGGAATTAAATGTTGTTTACCATTACCGATTAAATCGGCACGACCCATGGTTTTTAATGCCTCACGTAATAAGGGCCAGTTATTAGGATCGTGATAGCGTAAAAACGCTTTGTGCAAACGACGGCGTTTGTCGCCACGAACAATATCAACCGTTTCAGAATCTCTGCCCACCTTACGCAATGGGTTTTTACCTGTGTGATACATGGCAGTCGCACTAGCCATTGGCGAAGGATAAAAACTTTGTACTTGATCGGCTTTAAAACCATTCTTTTTAAGCCAGACCGCTAGGTTGAGCATGTCCTCATCGGAGGTACCAGGATGAGCGGCAATAAAATAAGGAATTAAATATTGTTGTTTACCAACCTCTTTACTGAACTTTTCAAACATTGATTTGAAACGATCATACGTGCCTATACCAGGCTTCATCATTTTAGACAAAGGGCCAGTTTCGGTGTGCTCGGGGGCAATTTTTAAATAACCTCCCACATGATGCTGTACCAACTCTTTGACATATTCGGGGGACTCCACAGCCAAGTCATATCGCATGCCAGAACCAATTAAAATTTTCTTAATTCCGGGCAAGCTACGCGCTCTTCTGTAAAGTTTAATTAAAGAGGAGTGGTCGGTATTTAAATTAGGGCAAATGCCAGGATAAACACAACTAGGCTTACGACAAGCTGCTTCAATTTCTGGGGTTTTACAGCCAATTCGGTACATATTGGCGGTGGGTCCGCCTAAATCAGAAATAGTACCGGTAAAGCCTTTAACGCTATCTCGTATAGCTTCTACTTCTTTAATAATAGAATCTTCGGAGCGACTTTGAATGACACGTCCTTCATGTTCGGTAATCGAACAAAAAGTGCAGCCACCAAAACAGCCACGCATAATATTGACGCTAAAACGGATCATCTCCCATGCGGGAATTTTTGTGGCGTGATCAAAACTGCCGTTACTATCAGCATAAGCGGGATGAGGGCTTCGGGCATAAGGTAAATCAAAAACCAAGTCCATTTCGGGGGTGGTTAATGGCACTGGAGGCGGAGTAATCCAGACATCACGACCGGCAGGGCCAGAGCCATGGGCTTGCACTAAAGCACGAGCATTACCAGGGTTGGTTTCGAGGTGTAAAACCCGATTAGCATGGGCGTATAAAACTGGGTCACTACGCACTTGTTCAAAGCTTGGCAGGCGTATCACGGTGTTTTCTCGCTTCACGCCTTGATCTTTTAAACTAGCTTTGATGGGCGGCATAAACACTAAAGTTTGCTCTTGAGCCAATGGTGTTTTATTAGGTGCAGCGTCACAACCTTTTGCATCATCGGTACTTTGTTCATTGATGATTTGATAAGGATTAATATGCTCATCTACACGTCCAGGTCTATCGACTTCAGTGGAGTCAATTTCAAACCAATTTTTATTATCCATGGAAGTACGGCGTACAAAAGCCGTACCACGTACATCGGTGATTTGTTCAATTGGCTCTTTAGCTGCCAATCTATGGGCAATTTCTACAATAGCTCTTTCGGCATTACCATAAAGTACTAAATCACTTTTAGCATCTAGTACGATGGATTTACGAACTTTATCTTGCCAATAATCGTAATGTGCAATGCGCCTAAGCGACGCTTCAATGCCGCCCAAAATAATAGGCACATCTTTGTAAGCTTCGCGGCAACGTTGGCTATAAACTAAACACGCTCTATCGGGGCGTTTACCACCCACATCGCCAGGTGTGTAGGCATCGTCACTACGAATTTTTCGGTCGGCGGTATAGCGGTTAATCATGGAGTCCATGTTACCAGCCGTGACGCCAAAAAACAAATTGGGTTTGCCCAATACTTTAAATGGGTCGGCACTTTGCCAATCGGGCTGCGCAATAATGCCTACTCTAAAACCTTGATTTTCGAGGAGGCGGCCAATTACCGCCATACCAAAACTGGGGTGGTCAACATAAGCATCACCAGTGACCAAAATCACGTCGCAGCTATCCCAGCCCAATTGAGTCATTTCCTCTCGACTCATGGGTAAAAATTTGGAGGTACCAAAACGACTCGCCCAATACTTACGGTAACTGGAAATAGGTTTGGCTAACCTTGGAAACAAAGAAACATCAGAATATTGAGACATGTGTATAAAAAGCTAAATGCAAACCACCAAACAACTGCAAAACAGGTTCAGATGTTGCCCGGTTTTTAGGAGTAATGAAAGACAGTTGTGAAAACCAATAAGAAACTATTACGTCAATCGAAACCAAACATTGAGTAAGCGATTGGAGGCACTATTTAAAGAACGCAACAGGAACTCTAACCACATTAAAAGTGCCAACTTGGGTGGCCTACTTGAATTGTTTTACCTCAGTCAATAGCTTACGGACAAAAACAACAATATAGGCCATTTAATATTTACAAGCCCGTGCAGTATATGCGGTTAAATGTTTTACTAAAGACTTCTTTAGTAGCAGATGATTAAATTGGCTTACAGGAAAAAATCATTGGTTTATCCCTGATAATTCAATTCTTAATTTTACTCCTAAGCCACCTGTGTCACAAGTTCAAACTAATCACCCTCACAATCTAAGGGCTCTTTTTTGGGCATTAACCACACTTTCACTACAAGGCTTTGGAGGTGTTTTACCTGTTGCCCAAAGAGTTTTAGTCGAACAAAAAAAATGGCTTACACCAGAACAATTTGTAGAGGAATGGGCAATTGCGCAAATCATGCCGGGTCCTAATGTGGTTAATTTAACCATGATGATCGGTCATCGGTTTTTTGGCTTTAAAGGGGCTATTACTGCTTTGGCCGGCATGTTAATTATTCCCACCCTAGTGGTAGTATTAATCGCTGTTCTTTATACGCAACTACTTGATTACCCTGCTGCCATTGGTGCTTTAAAGGGAATGGGTGCAGTGTCAGCTGGACTCATTATTGCGACTGGTTTAAAACTACTTAAAACGCTTAAAAGTAACCCTGTTGGGCTTGTTATGTCCTTGGGTTTAGCGCTCGCTTGTTTTATGAGTGTCGCCATTTTTCATTTTCCTTTAGGTTGGGTTATTTTAATTTTAGGCGCTCTTGCTTGGCGCTGGTGTTATGTACAAATTCAAAAAGCACAAGCCTAAATTGCATTACACCGTTTATTATTTTTTATGACTATCCATTTAATCGCTGCTAATTGGCTTGAACTTTTTAGCCAATACCTTTTGTTATCTCTACTTTCTGTAGGAGGAGCGATTTCGACAGTTCCCGAAATGCATCGGTTTTTAGTCTCCGAAAATCATTGGCTAACTGAGTCGCAGTTTTATGCTTCTATTTCGATTGCTCAAGCCGCCCCAGGACCGAATGTTTTATTTGTTGGTTTAATGGGCTGGACGGTAGGAATGAATGCAGGAGGTTATTGGCTGGCACCCTTGGGCTTATTAGTGACTATGCTAGGCATTATGTTGCCTAGTAGCACCATCACTTACTGGGCTGCTAGATGGGCGCATCAGAACAATGAAAAAATAATGGTGCGCAGTTTTAAACAAGGCATGGCACCGGTGGTCATGGGACTTTTGTTTGCTACTGGTTGGGTACTTTCAAGCCCTAACGGTATTTTTAGTAGCCATTGGCCATTATGGTTATTAACCTGTTGCAGTGCACTTGTGGTGTGGCTTAGCAACTTTCATATGCTGGTACTTTTAGCAATTGGTGCCTTGATAGGTGCAATGGGATGGTTAGGTTAAACAAAAAATGATGCACTTGGTGCTAGAGCAAAAGCTTGAGTCCAGCAAGGCTTCCTATTAGCTTAAGGCGATGAGCTTAACGGAACCATTAGGCCAATGAAACCACTGAAATAGTTATTTGCTAAAAGTTGTGGCTTTGCCCTATTCTTGTGTGCAAACAACACACAAGAATAGATTTTTACAACAGACTGTACAGAAAATTACTTTGGATTTTCAAAGAAAATATAATTGCCTGCGTAATCACTTATTTCAAAATACACTTTTTTCTCGTTGGAGTCGGCAATCATATTAAGGTTTTCATCTAACACACCGTATCCGAAACGATAAGGACGTGGCTTACCATCTTCTGTACCCATGGCAGTGCTTAATTTGTCAATTTTCACAAACCGGCGGGCCACTTTATCACCAGCGTAAAATTCTAAAACACCGTTGGTACCCGTCCAGTTTTGTACACTACGACTGATTGAATTTTGTTGCTCTTGAGTACATGAAACGGCTAATAATGCCAAACTCAGTACTGACAAAGCTGAAAAAAATGATCGCTTCATAAATGGAACCTTCATAAAAAGAAAAACTAAAGTGGTACAGCTAAAGTTTTAAACCACTTTATTGGTTGATTTTGCCAATGCTTGTCGTTGACGTACTGCCTCGTACAAACAGACTCCGCTTGCTACCGAAACATTTAAACTTTCAACCCCGCCCAACATAGGAATACTGACGAGTTGGTCACAGTTTTTAGCAGTTAATTGACGCATACCTGTACCCTCGGCACCTAAAACAAGGGCGACTGGACCAGTTAAATCCACATCATATATAGAATGCTCGGCAGTATCGCTAGTGCCAATTACCCAAATACCACACTCTTGTAACTCTTTAATAGTACGCGATAAATTAGTAACCATAAAATAAGGGATGGTATCGGCGGCACCACTAGCCACTTTAGCAACGGTTGCATTGACTCCTACCGCATGATCTTTAGGAGCCACAACAGCATGTACACCTGCACCATCGGCCACACGCAAGCAAGCACCTAAATTATGTGGGTCGGTAACGCTATCGAGCAACAAAAATAGAGGGTTGGCCCAAGCACCTTGGGGCTCTGGTTCAACACCACACCAAAGAAACAAATCATTTCTTAACTATGTAGAAGAACTTAAGAAGAAGGGGTTGAGTGAGACAGAAATCGCCAAAGGCGTTGGTATGTCAACAACACAACTTCGTGCTATTAAGTCCATAGCTAAAGATGAGGTTAGAAAGGCTGAAGCTTCTCAAGCATTACGTTTGCAGGAAAAAGGCCTATCTAATGTTGCAATTGCTGAAAAGATGGGACTTGCTGGCGAATCTTCAGTTCGTGCACTGCTCGACCCAGCTCTTCAAGAGCGACGCGACATCACAACAACCACAGCTAACATGTTAAAAGAACAAGTAGCTAAGCATAAATATCTCGATGTTGGTAAAGGTACTGAACAATATATCGGTATCAGTGAAACAAAACTTAAAACCGCAATTGAGGCTTTGAAAGAAGAAGGATACCGAGTAGACTCTATTAAGATTCCACAAGCTGGAACAAATGAGATGACTCGTTATAAAATTCTATCTGCACCAGGAACAACATACTCTGAAGTTGTAAAGAATAAAGAAAAAATTACTTTTTACGGCAAACCTCAGATGTATAGTAATGATGGTGGTAGAACTTTCTTCGGGCTCAGAGCTCCAACCAATGTGAGTTCTAAAAAGATTGAGATTGCATATGCTGAAGACGGTGGAACTCTAAAAGACGGTGTTATCGAACTACGACCAGGCGCTAAAGACTTAGACCTTGGAAAAGCTCGATACGCTCAGGTTAGAATCGCTGTTGATGGTACGCATTATCTTAAAGGTATGGCTGTTTACGCTAACGATCTTCCAGATGGCGTTGATATTAGATTTAACACTAACAAATCTAAGAAAGAAGCACCTTCTAAACTTTCGGTTATGAAAGAAATGAAGAGTGATCCTGACAACCCGTTCGGAGCCGTTATTAAACCTGGTGGCCAAAGAGGAGCTCTAAACATAATTAGTGAAGAGGGTGACTGGTATAATTGGTCTGGAAAACTCTCATCGCAGATGTTGTCCAAGCAACCACCAAGTTTAGCCAAGAAACAACTAGACATCACGTATGATATCAAGCGAAACGAATTCGATGATATTATGCAGTTAACAAACCCTACAGTTCGAAAGAAACTTTTAGAATCATTTGCAGACGATGCTGACGCATCCGCTGTTCACTTGAAAGCTATCGGTCTCCCTAGAACAAAGAGTCACGTTATTCTTCCATTTCCTAAGATGAAAGAGAATGAAGTTTACGCTCCACAATTTAATGATGGAGAAAAAGTCGTTCTTATTCGCCACCCACATGGTGGAATCTTTGAAATTCCAGAACTAACCGGTAACAATAAAAACCGTGATGCTAGAAGTATTCTTGGTCGTGCCACAGATGCAATGGGTATAAATC
>JALQUL010000404.1 GCA_023260735.1 Limnohabitans sp.
TCATATTAGTACTTTTTTCGGTTATAATAGGAGTTAATATTATATTGTAAGCAAAATTTTCGTTGCTCATTTTGCAAGCTACCATGCTTGCGATGCAAAGAGCAGTTAAGGGCTTAAGGCTCAAACCAAAATTAGTTTTAATAGATGGTAATCGTTTGCCTTTGTTAGATTGTGCGGCACAAGCTATTATCAAGGGTGATCAGAAAATTCAAAGTATTTCGGCTGCCTCAATAGTGGCTAAAGTCACTCGTGACAGATGGTGTAAAGAGCTAGATTTAGAATTTCCTCAATATGGTTTTGCAAAGCACAAAGGTTATGGCACCGCTCAACATTTGGCAGCTTTGCAATTGCACGGCCCTTGTAAAGAGCATAGGATGTCATTTGCTCCTGTCCGACTTGCGTTCGAAAATTTATCGGCTACTTAGTTGTATCCTCGATGTTTAAAGTTGCTAAAAAATGAATGCAAGTCCCACCTTAATAGATATTCAATCGAAAACCAATCCTCGATTTTTAGAGCTTAAAAAACTCGCACAAGATAATATCGCTTCTAGAAAACTAGGTAAAATTTGGCTGGAGGGTGACCATTTATGTCGGGCCGCTATTACCCGTGGTTTGCAACCTAGTACTATGGTGGTCAATGCTTTAGGTCTTTCTAAATTACGTGAGTTTGGTTTGCCTACGGCTCCCACTACCTTGTTATTAGCCGATAAATTATGGCAAGAGTTAAGTAGTTTGCCTTCTCCTGCTAGCGTTGCCTATTTGATTGATCTACCCCATAACCTTGAAATTAATCCACTCGCAGCTACTGTAGTCTTAGACCGACTACAAGACCCTGGAAATGTGGGCTCTATTTTGCGTAGTGCGAGTGCATTTGGATTTCAACAAATTATTAGTATTAAAGGTAGCTGTGCATTATGGAGCCCCAAGGTTTTGCGCTCTAGCATGGGTGCTCATTTTGCCCTAACTTTAATTGAAGGGAAATCAGTAGAGGACATCTCTATGTTAAAAGTACCCTTGCTCGCGACTAGCTCGCATGAGGGGAGTTTTGTGGGTAATACCCATTTACCGTGGCCTTGTGCTTGGGTTTTAGGTCATGAGGGCCAAGGGGTTCAAGCTGACTTAGAGCAAATGGCCACTCAAAAATTAAGGATCAATCAGCCTGGCGGTGAAGAGTCATTAAACGTAGCAGCCGCGGCTGCCATTTGTTTGTTTGCGTCTAGTCTCCATCAAAACTAAGCCTTAAAGTGTTGCAGTTTTTACGCCTTGAGTTTTGAATCTGATTATTTCTAGGGGGGCTAAATTTTGAAGTGCTTCCTTAGGTTATAATGAGGCTCAGTTTCAACCCCGGTACGCCTAGTACAGTTCAATTTCCCCTCTGTTTTTCTATCCTCAGAGTTAATTCTTGAATTCGCTCGGGCGTATCCGACCATCTATCGGAGATCCCAGTGCTTTTGTCTCTTCAGGGAAGCATTCCTAACGCTGTACTTGCTCTGGCAGATGGCACTATTTTTTCTGGCGTTTCAATCGGCGCTGTGGGCCAAACAGTTGGTGAAGTGGTATTTAATACCTCTATGACCGGCTATCAAGAGATTTTGACCGATCCTAGCTATTGTCAGCAAATCGTCACTCTCACTTACCCACATATCGGAAATTATGGTGTTAATGCCCAAGACGTAGAATCAAGTCGCATTCATGCGGCTGGTTTAATTATTAAAAATTTACCACTTATTGCCTCTAATTTTCGCTCTAACATGACGTTAGATCAATATTTAAAGAGTCAAAACATAGTGGCCATTGCCGAACTCGACACCCGTATGCTAACCCGTCACTTGCGTGAGCATGGTGCACAAAATGGTTGTATTTTGGCTGTTGAAGTCGGACAAACTGTTTCGCCAGAACAAATCGCTAAAGCCATTGAGCTTGCCAAAGCGGCGCCCAATATGGCTGGCCTCGATTTAGCGCAAACCGTGACTTGTGAAAAGTCTCATGTTTGGAGCGAAACCGAATGGCGTTTGTTTGATGAAAACAATCAACCTTCTTATGGTCAGGCTTCTACATCACAATATCATGTGGTAGCCCTCGATTTTGGTGTTAAAAGCAATATTTTGCGTATGCTTGCCCAGCGTGGTTGTAAAGTTACTGTGGTTCCTGCCAAAACATCAGCTCAAGACATCTTGGCCTTGTCGCCTAATGGTGTGTTTTTATCGAATGGCCCTGGCGACCCGCAACCTTGTGATTATGCTATTGCAGCTACTCAAGCCATCATTGAAAAAGGTATTCCAACCTTTGGTATTTGTTTAGGTCATCAAATTATGGCTCTGGCCAGCGGTGCAGCTACCTTCAAAATGAAGTTTGGTCATCACGGTGCTAACCACCCTGTCAAAGATCATGATACCGGACGAGTATGTATTACCAGTCAAAACCATGGTTTTGCTGTAGATGCAAGCACTTTACCTGCCAATTTAAGAGTAACTCATACGAGTTTATTTGATGGAACAGTTCAAGGTTTAGCCCGTACCGATAAGCCCGCTTTCTGTTTCCAAGGTCATCCAGAAGCATCACCTGGCCCTCATGATGTCGCTTATTTATTTGATCACTTTATTGATCTTATGAAAACAGCAAAATTTTAAGATGCATGCAACATGATGTTTGAAGATTGAATAAAACCAACAAAATCACGCATCATGTTCATGAAATGCCCTCCAACCCCCTCTGTTTTAATCAATACGATTAAAATTTGGCTTGCCACAGAGTGGGTTGTTTTTTGAGGCATGACCTAAAACAATTAACCACTAAGTTCCTATTTTTCTTATCTTCGATACAGAAAAAAATAAAGCAAAATGCTGATGGGTCACTTAGTCCTAAGCTAAACCAAAACGGTTGCAATCATGCAACCGTTTGCATGAAGAAGAAGTAAATTATGCCAAAACGTACAGACCTTAAAAGTATATTGATTTTAGGTGCGGGTCCGATTGTGATCGGTCAAGCCTGTGAGTTTGATTACTCTGGTGTTCAAGCTTGTAAAGCCTTGCGTGAAGAGGGCTATAAAGTCATTTTGATTAATAGCAACCCTGCTACTATCATGACTGACCCTGCGACAGCTGATGTCACCTATATTGAGCCAATTACTTGGCAAACTGTAGAAAAAATTATTGCCAAAGAAAAACCGGATGCGATTTTGCCCACTATGGGCGGACAAACAGCTCTCAATTGTGCGCTCGATTTATGGCGCAACGGTGTGCTAGAAAAACATGGCGTGGAACTGATTGGTGCCACACCAGAGGCGATTGATAAAGCCGAAGACCGCTTTAAGTTTAAAGATGCCATGACCAAAATTGGTTTGGGATCAGCCCGCTCAGGCATTGCACACAGCATGGATGAGGCCTGGACGGTGCAAAAACAAATGGGTTTCCCAACGGTAATTCGTCCGAGTTTTACCTTGGGTGGAACAGGTGGTGGTATTGCCTATAACTCAGAAGAGTTTGAAGTTATTTGTAAACGTGGTCTTGAAGCCTCTCCTACCCATGAGCTCTTAATTGAAGAGTCATTGTTAGGTTGGAAAGAGTATGAAATGGAAGTGGTGCGTGATCGCGCCGACAACTGTATTATTGTCTGTTCCATTGAAAATTTAGATCCAATGGGTGTTCATACTGGTGACTCTATTACCGTAGCTCCAGCCCAAACTCTCACCGACAAAGAATATCAAATCATGCGTAATGCTTCTTTAGCAGTGTTGCGTGAAATTGGTGTTGATACTGGTGGTTCTAACGTACAGTTCTCTATCAATCCAAAAGATGGCCGCATGGTGGTCATTGAGATGAATCCACGTGTTTCACGTTCAAGCGCTTTGGCTTCTAAAGCAACTGGTTTCCCTATTGCTAAAGTAGCGGCGAAATTGGCAATTGGCTACACACTAGATGAACTTAAAAACGAGATCACCGGTGGTGCAACACCTGCTAGTTTCGAGCCAAGCATTGACTACGTTGTCACAAAAATCCCACGTTTCGCATTCGAAAAATTCCCAGCTGCCGACTCTCGCTTAACCACTCAAATGAAATCAGTGGGCGAAGTGATGGCAATTGGTCGCACCTTCCAAGAGTCCTTCCAAAAAGCCCTGCGCGGTCTGGAAGTGGGTGTGGATGGCATGAATGAAAAGACCCAAGACCGCGAGGTCCTCGAGCGCGAATTGGGTGAGCCCGGTCCCGACCGCATTTGGTATGTGGGTGACGCTTTTGCCGCCGGTTGGTCCATCGACGAGGTCCACCAGTTCACCAAAATCGACAAATGGTTTTTGGTGCAGATCGAAGAGATCGTCAAGCTCGAACTGGCGATGGAAAAGACCACTTTGGACGCTATTGACACGGCCACCCTGCGCGGCTTGAAACAAAAGGGC
>JALQUL010000415.1 GCA_023260735.1 Limnohabitans sp.
ACTCTTTATACTCTCGACATCTTAATTTCACCCTGTTTAAGCTTTATTGTCAATTGTTTTTTGTAGATTGTTGACAATATTACATTTCTCTGATTGAATACTTACCATGACAACACCCACTATTGCCCAATTACAAAGTAGCTCACTGACCCATGTGGTTCAGCAAGAAATTGAGCGCGCTATTTTGGCAGGTGATTTTGCGCCTGGCAGCAAATTGAACGAGGCTGCTCTTGCTATGTCGCTAGGGGTATCCAGAGGACCCGTACGCGAAGCCTTTCGCAGCCTAGAAGAGGCTGGCCTATTACGTACCGAAAAAAATCGTGGTGTCTTTGTTCGCGCTATTCCCTTAGATGAAGCAATTGAAATCTATGATTTGAGAGCTGTAATGGAAGAGTTAGCGGGGCGATTATTGGCTCAGAACATTACCGCTGCTCAATTACAGGAGTTGCACACAACAGTGGCACAAATGGATAAAGCAGTGCTTGAAAAAGATTTGAACACTTATCACCAACTCAATGTATTTTTTCATGAGCGATTAATGGAGATGAGTGGCAATAAAAAATTATTGTCTTTGTACAAAAAGTTAATTCGTGAGTTATCACTGTTTAGGCGTGCCAATATTGGTCAAGCAGATGTCCTTCCACTTTCCGCCATTGAGCATCAAAACATTGTCAAAGTTATAGAAAAAAGAGACCCAATAGCTGCCGCTAAGGCCTTATTTGACCATGTACAAGAAAGTAAAGAGAGAACCATATTGCGACATCAAAGTTCGCAGAGTTAGTTCATTCAGCCCATTTATTTAATTCATCTTTATCAGCGAAAGACCATCATGATTAAAGTTAACAATCGAAGTTACCAATTACCAAAACAAGCCACTGTTATTGTTTGTGTCGATGGTTGCGAGCCTGATTATTTCGCCCAAGCTGTAGCGACAGGTCATATGCCTTGGATGAAAAAAACCTTGGCCAATGGTACAGGTTTAGTAGCTGATTGCGTGGTGCCTAGTTTTACTAATCCCAACAATTTATCTATAGTCACTGGTGCGCCGCCTAGTGTTCACGGCATTTGTGGTAATTTTTTATACGATACCGCCACGGGCCAAGAAGTCATGATGAATGATGCCAAATGGTTAAGAGCACCTACCATTTTGGCGACCTTGGCGGATGCAGGAAAATCGTTGGCGGTGATTACTGCAAAAGATAAATTACGTGCTTTGTTGGGCCACAAAATGAAAGGCATTTGTTTTTCGTCCGAAAAAGCCAATCAAGTTACCCTAGAAGAAAATGGTATTGAAAATGTAATGGATTTGGTGGGCTTGCCTTTACCTAGTGTTTATAGTGCCGACCTGTCTGAATTTGTATTTGCAGCAGGTGTCAAAATTATGGAAAAAATGCGTCCTGACGTGATGTATTTGTCCACCACCGATTACATTCAGCATAAACATGCACCAGGCACTGAAGGGGCGAATCAGTTTTATGCCATGATGGATAAATACCTATCGCAACTTGATGATATGGGATGTGTGATTGCTTTAACAGCTGATCATGGTATGAATGCAAAAGCCGGTATGGATGGAAAACCCGATGTAATTTATTTACAAGATTGGTTTGATGCCTTGTTAGGAGAAAAACAAGCCAGAGTTATTTTGCCAATCACCGACCCTTATGTGGTGCATCATGGTGCACTCGGCTCTTATGCGACAGTCTATTTACCAGCACAAATAAATGCAGATAGCGTTATTGAAAAATTAACGAAGCACAATGGCATTGAATGTGTATTGACTCGTGCACAGGCGGCCGAAAAATTTGAATTACCAAGCGACCGAATTGGCGATTTAGTGATTGTCTCAGAGCGCTCTACTGTATTAGGCACCAGTGCAAGCCGTCATGATTTAACTGCTCTAGAAGTACCGTTGCGCTCACATGGTGGCATTAGTGAACAAAGAGTACCACTTGTTATCAATCGACAATTAAAAACCGAAGGCCTTGATTTAAATAAACGCTTTAGAAATTTTGATGCCTTTGATTTGGCTCTTAATTTTGCCCAGTAAATTAAATTTTATAGGAATGACTGAGGCAAAGTAAGGAGTAACTTATGCAACAAATGATTCTAGATTTGCAATTAAATGCCATGCGTTTAGCGGGTAAAAAAGTGGGTGCCGAATTAAGCGGCGATAGAACCATTGTGGTACACAACCCATTTACACAAGAGGTGTTGGGCACTGTACCCAAAATTACCAAACAAGAGCTAATTGATTTATTTGAGAAAACCAAAGCCTACCAAGCGAATTTAACCCGTTTTGAAAGAGCCAATATTTTAAATAAGGCTGCTGCCATCGTCAGGGAGCGCGTGGAAACCATTTCAAAAGTCATCAGCGCTGAGGCGGGACTTTGTTTAAAAGATAGTATTTACGAAGTAGGTCGAGTAGCCGATGTTTTGCAGTTTGGTGCCAATGAAGTTTTAAAAGATGACGGGCAAATTTTTAGCTGTGATTTAACCCCACACGGAAAAAATCGAAAAGTCTATACCCACAGAAGTCCTTTATTGGGAGTGATTTCGGCCATTACGCCCTTTAATCATCCAATGAATCAAGTAGCGCATAAAGTAGTGCCTAGTATTGCGACTAATAATCGTATGGTTTTAAAGCCGTCAGAAAAAGTTCCTTTCTCTGCAATATTACTGGCTGATATTTTGTACGAAGCAGGCCTACCACCGGAAATGTTTAGCGTGGTCACTGGTGCCCCCTCCGAGATCGCCGATGAATTAATTACCAACCCAAACGTTGATTTAATTACCTTTACTGGTGGCGTGGCAATTGGTAAATATATTGCCAATAAAGCGGGCTACAAAAGAATTGTTTTAGAGCTAGGTGGTAACGATCCTATTATTGTGATGGAAGACGCCGATATCGATGAAGCTTCCACCTTGGCGGTATCGGGTTCTTATAAAAATTCAGGTCAACGTTGCACTGCAGTGAAAAGAATGTTGGTGCATGAGTCTGTTGCTAATGAGTTTGCAGAGCAAGTACTAGCAAAAACGAAAGCTTGGAAGTACGGTAATCCTCTTGATCCTCAAAATGATATGGGAACTGTGATTGATGAACAGGCAGCTCAATTATTTGAAGCAAGGGTGAACACCGCAGTTAGTCAAGGTGCTCGTTTGTTATGGGGTAATCAAAGACAAGGTGCTTTATATGCTCCGACTGTATTGGATTATGTTGACCCACAAATGGAGTTAGTCAAAGAAGAAACCTTTGGGCCAGTTTCTCCTATTATTCGCTTTAAAAATATTGAGCATGCGATTCAAATTTCCAACGGCACTGCATATGGTTTATCTAGTGCAGTATGTACCAATCGTTTGGATTATATTTCTCGATTCGTAAAAGAGTTGCATGTAGGCACGGTCAATGTAAGAGAGGTTCCAGGATATCGTTTAGAACTCACACCGTTTGGTGGTATTAAAGATTCAGGGCTTGGTTATAAAGAGGGCGTGCAAGAAGCGATGAAGAGCTTTACCAATTTAAAAACTTACTCCATGCCTTGGGGCTAAACCATGCTTAGTATTACTTGGCCAGTTTTTTTTGCGGTGGTGTTTGCAGCCCTATTGCATGCATCATGGAATGCTATGGTCAAGTCGAGTGCCGAAAAAGGCATGGATATGGCACTTATACATTTAGCGGGATCTGTTATTGCGATACCCCTAGTGTTATGGGTAGGCTTACCCCCAGCCGAGTCATGGCCTTATTTAGCTGCATCATTGGTCATTCATGTAGCCTACTATATTACCCTCACTGGTGCCTACACGCATGGAGATTTGGGCCTGACTTATCCACTCATGCGAGG
The DNA here is from genome assembly GCA_023260735.1 of Limnohabitans sp. Taxonomy (GTDB): domain Bacteria; phylum Pseudomonadota; class Gammaproteobacteria; order Burkholderiales; family Burkholderiaceae_C; genus JALQUL01. The sequence goes on from JALQUL010000415.1 coordinate 3,843, forward strand.
CAGCGCCCCATTGTTGGTAGCCGTTTCAGGCACAGTATTTTTATCTGAACATTTGTCAATGGTAGCCTGGCTCGGCGTATTGGCCATTTCTTGTGGAGTTTTATTATTGGGTCTTAGCAAAGATGCTTTGCACTCACCTAAAGCCATACAATTTGCGTTATTTAATGCGGTCATTATTGCTATTTATACGGTGGTCGATGGTTTAGGTGTAAGAGCATCAGGAAATGCTCTGCAATATATATTTTTATTATTCTTAATAGATGGCTGGCCGTTTGCATTTTTGATGTGGTACAGAAGGCGAAGTCAGATGGTGGAGTATGCCAAAAAACGTTGGCCTATTTCCATGGTGGGCTCAGTCGCCTCATTAAGTTCCTATGGCATTGCGCTATGGGCCATGACCCAAGCCCCAATGGCTACAGTGGCAGCACTTCGTGAAACCTCGGTTTTATTTGCCGCCCTTATTGGTTTTTGGTTACTCAAAGAAAAGTTCACCCATCAAAGGTTATTAGGTACTTTTACGATTATGGTGGGCATGGTCGCAGTGCGGCTGGCGCGTTAGTTGTATCAATGATTAATATCTATCCACTTTAGAAAGACTCATCATGAATCACCATCTACCTAGTCATGCAAGAGTGGTTATTGTGGGGGGTGGAATTGCAGGATGCTCGACTGCCTACCATTTGGCTAACTTGGGTATTACCGATGTGGTGATTCTTGAGCAAGGTAAATTAACCAGTGGCACCACTTGGCATGCGGCTGGTTTAATTGGTCAAATGAGGCCCAATCGCAGTATGACCGCCATGAGCAAATACGGTATTGAGTTATATGCAACATTAGAGGCCGAAACTGGCATGGCCACAGGCTGGAAACAATGTGGTAGTTTAAATGTAGCCAAGACTCCAGAGCGCATGAAGGTGTTAAAAAAACAATTGGCTATGGCCAGAAGTTTTGGTGTGGAATGTGTAGAGCTCAGCCCCAAAGAAGCAGGTGAAAAATATCCTTTATTGCGTACTGAAGATTTACAAGGAGCGATTTGGTTACCAGGAGATGGTAAAGCTAACCCTGCCGATTTATGTATGTCTTTGGCAAAAGGAGCACGGAATAAGGGTGTAAAAATTTTTGAAGGCATAGAAGTAACTGCTGTGTTGCAAGAGCGTGGTGCTGCAGTAGGTGTGGTCACTTCCCAAGGCGAAATTCGCTGTGAAACGGTGGTCAATTGTGCCGGCCAATGGGCTAGGCAGTTTGGTAAGTTAGCAGGTGTGAACGTGCCTTTGTATTCCGCCGAGCATTTTTATATCGTCACAGAAAAAATTGAAGGTGTCCATCCCATGCTGCCTGTTATGCGGGACCCCGATGGTTTTATTTATTACAAAGAAGAGGTGGGGGGCTTATTAATGGGGGGGTTTGAGCCCGTTGCAAAACCGTGGAAAATGGACCCCATTCCCAATCATTTTCAATTTGCATTATTAGATGAAGACTGGGATCAGTTTGAGCCCTTAATGACGGCCGCCATACATAGAACGCCCTGCCTTGAATCCGCCAAAATAAAAATGTTATTAAATGGCCCAGAAAGTTTTACTCCAGATGGCAACTTTATTATTGGCCAAGCTCCAGAACTAAAAAATTATTTTGTGGCGGCAGGATTTAATTCAGCTGGTATTGCCAACTCCGGTGGTGCAGGACGTTTAATTGCCCAATGGATTCAGGATGGACAAGCACCACATGATGTGTGGGAGGTGGATATAAGAAGATTTGCCCCATTTACTGGCAATAAAAAAGCTTTATTTGAAAGAACCGCCGAAACGCTAGGCTTGCATTACGCTATGCGTTGGCCAAGGCAAGAGTTAAGCACAGTGAGGCCTTTAAGAACATCACCCTTATATGATTTATTGAATGCAAAAAATGCAGAATGGGGTAGCAAAAACGGCTGGGAGCGAGTGAATTATTTTAAACCAGCTGGCGCAAGCAGTCCTACTTCTACTTTAGCAAAACCTGCTTGGTTAGAATGGGTAATTGCAGAGCAAAAAGCGACTCGAGAGGCGGTGGCAATTTATGACCAGAGTTCATTTTCTAAATTACAACTTGAAGGGCCAGATGCTTTAGCTGTTTTACAACGATTATGCGCAGCAGAGATGGATGTTGCCATAGGAAAAATGGTTTATACCCCAGTGTTAAATGAGCAAGCTGGTTTTGAAAGTGACCTCACCGTAATACGCCTTAGCGAACAAAAATTTTTAATCGTTACAGGTTCAGCACAAACGATTCGTGATTCAGATGTCATAAGAAAAGCCATTCAAGCGACAGAATTTGCCGTATTAACAGACCTTAGCACCATGTATTCGGTTTTATCTATCATGGGGCCAAAGTCACAAGAGTTATTGGCTAGAGTAAGTCCGGATGATTGCTCGCCTACTGGCCTTGCTTTTTCTTCGACCAAAGAAATTGATTTAGCTTATGCCAAAGTAAGAGTGGCAAAAATGAGCTACGTGGGTGGCAAAGGATATGAGTTGTATGTACCTGTAGAAATGACGCGTCATGTTTATTTAGCACTGCACCAAGCAGGTGCCGATTTAGGACTTAAAGATGCAGGTTATTACGCATTAGATGCACTACGTATAGAGGCAAAAAGAAGAGCTTGGGGGGCTGAATTAAGTCCAGACGAAAGTCCCATTGAGTCGGGCATGTTAAAACATATTACATTCGAGAAAAACTCGCCATTTATAGGACAACTTGCACTTAGAAAAAAGTTGGCACAGACATTGCATAAGAAGTTGGTGTATATCGAATTGTGTCAATCTGATGACTACATATGGGGTGGAGAAACCATTTGGTTGAACCAGCAACCCGTTGGTGAAATTAGTTCTGCTGGATGGGGTTACGCTGCTGGTAAATGTATTGCTATGGCGTATGTAAGAGGTGACTGCATCGCAGAGTCATTTAATGCAAAAAATATAGAAATCGATGTCTGGGGAGAGCGTGTAAAAGCAATTGCTTTTGATCTTTGTGAAAGGATCAATTGAACTAGGGTTTATCAGGTGTTGATTGCAGGCCAAGCAATGTAAACTGAAAAATCTTTGTCATGTATTTGTCATGGTTTTGACACTGAAATTCGATAGGATGAAATGCTAGTCTGGTGTTAGTTTTTTTGAATCAAAAAGGAGTCTTTATGTTGCGTAAAATGATGAAAACAGCGATTGCAGTATCGTTGCTAGGTGTGATGTTCAGTGCTACCGCTCAGCGTACACCTGTGCGTGTTTATTCTGCACTTGAAGCTGATCAAGTGAAAGCCTATAAAGAGGCAGCAGAAAAAGCAATTCCAGATGTTGAAGTGCAATTTGTGCGTGACTCAACAGGCGTAATGACTGCTAAATTAATTGCAGAAAAGGCTAATCCACAAGCTGATATGGTGTGGGGTTTAGCAGCCACTTCTTTAATGGTTTTAGAAGCCGATGGACTATTACAAGGCTATTCACCAAAGGGAGTAGAAAAACTCAATCCACGTTTTGTTGATAGTAAAAAACCAACTGAATGGGTGGGTATGGATGTGTGGGCTGCCACTATTTGTTTTAATACAGTAGAGGCAGCTAAACGAAATATTCCAAAACCAGAAACATGGAAAGATTTAACAAAGCCTATTTATAAAGGCCAAATCACTATGCCGCACCCTGCCTCTAGCGGTACAGGCTTTTTAGATGTAACTGGTTGGTTACAAACCTTTGGTGAAGCCGAAGGTTGGAAGTATATGGATGCGCTCCATGAAAACGTAGCACAGTACGTGCATAGTGGCTCTAAACCTTGTCGTCAAGCTGGCGCAGGCGAATTCGTAATCGGTATTTCATTTGAATACCGTGCTAATGCAACTAAAGCGTCTGGCGCTCCAGTTGACTTAATCTTTCCTAAAGAAGGTTTAGGTTGGGATATGGAAGCGGCTGCCATTTTAAAAGGCACTAAAAAGTTAGACGCAGTTAAAAAAGTAATGGACTTTGCGGTGACTAAAGAGGCCAACGAATTGTATGCAAAAAGTTATGCGATTACAGCTTACCCTGGTACAGCCAAACCATTGCCAAACGTACCTGCCAACTTTGAAACCATGTTGGTTAAAAATGACTTCCAATGGGCTGCTAAAAACCGTGATCGCATCTTAGCTGAATGGTCTAAGCGTTACAACGCTAAAGCTGAAAAACAATAAGTTATTTTTATTCGTAATTTTGTAGTCATCAGTTCAATGATGTATTTCAATCAGATAGGTTCCATATGACAACGCCCAGTAACTCACCTGCTTTTGAAATTTCTAAAGTCACCAAACAGTTCGATCAATTTGTAGCTTTAAATGACATTAGTCTTAGTGTTCAATCGGGAGAGTTACTTTGCTTTTTAGGACCTTCTGGTTGTGGTAAGACGACCTTACTCAGAATTATTGCAGGACTGGAAACACAGACTCAAGGTCAACTCGTGCAAGATGGCAAAGATGTATCAACAGTGCCGCCTGCAGGCCGAAATTTTGGTATTGTATTTCAGTCTTATGCTTTATTTCCTAATTTAACTGCTGCACAAAATATTGCTTATGGCCTAGTCAGCCAAGGCAAAACTAAAGCGCAAATTCATCAGCGTGTTCAAGAATTATTAGAGTTAGTGAATTTACCTACCTCGGGAAATAAATTTCCATCGCAACTCTCGGGTGGCCAGCAGCAAAGAATTGCTTTAGCTAGGGCTTTGGCACCAGCACCAAGTTTATTATTATTAGACGAACCCTTATCTGCATTAGATGCATTAGAGCGAGTGCGTTTGCGAGCCGAAATTAGACGCCTTCAACAACAACTAGGCGTGACTACCATTATGGTCACACATGACCAAGAAGAAGCGCTTGCTATTTCAGACCGTATAGTGGTGATGAACCACGGTGTAATCGAGCAAGTCGGCACACCCCACGAAGTTTATCAAACCCCTGCAAGTCCATTTGTGGCCGACTTCATTGGCAAAGTCAATGTTTTAGAGGCAACCAGTCAAGGTAACGGGAACTTGTCAGTGGGTAGTGTTCAATTAGAAACGGCTAGTCCTTGTACTGCCAAAGAGGGTGAAAAAATTAAAATTTATTTGCGCCCCGAAGATTTTACGGCGCGTCATATAAGTCCAGACCAAAACAATGTGGTCACCGTCAGATTATCTAAAATTGAATACCTAGGTTCATTTTGTATGGCAGAGGCCAGCATAGAAGAAATGCAAGGGCAAACCATACAATTGCAATTTTGGCCCAGTTATTTTTCAGAATTAGGGCTTGATCAAAATGGCCCTTTAAGCATTCGTTTATTAGCTGACCGCATTCGCCATTTTTCATCATGAGTAGTTCTAACACTATCCCAAATTTAGGCGCTGTGCGGCCTTTAAAACTAGATGCTAGCGGGCAAGATTGGGTTGCTCGAATTTTGCTTTTGTTAACCGCCTTATTTTTAATTATTTTTTTGTTAGTGCCTATGTCGGCCATGCTGCTAAGAGCGGTGCAAGATAATAATGGCAATTTTGTAGGCCTATTGCATTTCCAAGAAATGTTGGCTACTCCGGCAATTGGTACTTCTATTTGGAATTCGGTCTGGGTGTCGGCTGTTACTACCATTATTACCGTACCCTTAGCTTTTGCCTTTGCTTACGGTCTTACCAGAAGCAATATGCCGTTTAAAAGCGGTTTTCGATTATTAGCATTGGTGCCATTGCTTGCGCCCTCTTTATTGTCGGCACTTTCGTTAATTCAATGGATGGGCAACCAAGGTATAGCTAAAGCTTTGTTAATGGGTAATTCGGTTTATGGGCCAATTGGAATTATTTTGGCTTCGGTTTACAACACCTTTCCGCATGCCCTCATGATATTAATAACCGCCTTGGCTTTAGCCGATGGCAGGCTATACGAAGCAGCTGACTCTTTAAAAGCGGGCACTATTAGAAAGTTTTTTACCGTCACATTACCAGGTTGTAAATACGGTTTAATTAGTGCAGCCACAGTGGTGTTTATTTATGTGATTGCTGACTTTGGTGCACCTAAAGTGATTGGTGGTAACTTTAATGTTTTAGCCGTAGAGGTCTTTAAACAAGTAATTGGGCAACAAAACTTCTCTAGAGGAGCGGTTATTGGTTTGTTCTTATTATTACCCTCTATTATTTCATTTTTAGTTGACAACAATGTTAGAAAAAAACTGAAGGCTCAGTTATCTGCTAGGTCAGTGGCTTATGTGGCCAAACCCAATTTAAAATTTGATATGTTGATGCTGGCCTATTGCACGGTAATTGGTTTGTTTTTTATTGCTATTATTGGTATGGCCATTTACACCTCGTTGATAGCTTTGTGGCCTTACAACCTTAGTTTTACGCTGAAACATTATGAGTTTGTATTGGTAGAGGGTGATGTTGCCCCCGCATTTTTTAATAGTTTAAAAATGTCGTTTATGACAGCATTTTTTGGCACGATTACCGTGTTTATTACGGCCTACCTATTAGAAAAAACGAAAACATGGCAAGGCCTAAAAGGCAGTATGCATTTATTGGCTATGGGCTCTATGGCAGTACCGGGTATTGTGCTGGGTTTGGGCTATATTATGTTTTTTAACTCCGCTAGCAATCCACTTGGCTTTTTATATGGCTCTATGGCTATTTTGGTATTGGCTAACATTGTGCACTACTACACCTCTAGTCATTTAACGGCAGTGACGGCGCTTAAATCAATTGACGATGAGTTTGAGTCGGTGTCGGCCTCTTTAAAAGTGCCATTTTATAAAACCTTTTTTAGAGTGACGGTACCCGTTTGTTTGCCCGCCATTTTAGACATTGGGCGTTACTTTTTTGTGGTGTCTATGTCCACTTTATCTTGTATTGTGTTTTTGTATTCGCCAGACACCTTATTAGCAGCAGTGGCTATTATGAATCTAGATGAAGCGGGTGAAATAGGGCCAGCCGCTGCTTTGGCTTGTATGTCAGTTTATGCTTCGTTTTTGGTATGTGTTTTGTATGCTGCTATTACTAAAGTATGGCTCACTAAAACACAAAGATGGCGTACCCGCTAAGCCTTATTGAGCTGCACAAAGGCTTGTTTTGTGTTTTGGCAAGGCTTTTGTGGACTTTTAACTTGATTCAATATAGGTGACTCTGGCCGGCAGTAGGAGTTCTAAAGTCACTATTGAATTGCTGGTGGGGGGTGTCTTTTTTTAATGTTTGATTACTTTCATTCAAAACAAGTTCTTTTTGTGACTTCAATCATGAATTAAAGTTATTTTTTTGGGGTGCATCAAAAAATAATCTTTAACTTCTTACAATCAACCATCTACCCTAATTAATGAATTCGGTATTTATTTTAATGAGCCTCTAGAAAAGGTAGGCCGGGATAGGAATGCCTTATTAAGTATAGGTATATTTTGTCATCTATAGCCATTGTCACCTCAAATGCCAACAAAATAAATGCTTGAAGCCCGTACCATGAATCCGGTTAAGCGTTTTGCGGCGGGGGTTTTTGCTATCAAACACCATAATTAAGGTATTAACTGGCATGCTTTAAAAGGGAGTTTTCAATGACTGCTGAACAAGTTTTGTTCATATCTGCATTTCATCATCAATATAAAACGCGAGTGTTAATATCGTTTTTATCGGGTTATATATCATGCCAATAAAAGAGGCAATGCAGCAGTTGGCATTGCAAGCGATTGGTCAAAGACTCCGTTCAATTACTGGCTCAGATTCCTCTTTAGAGGCTTTTAAAACGCCGCTTGGTGATGTGGGGATGTTTGGGCCAGAATCTATGGCGTGGCGGGTTCATGCTCATTTTACAGCCATGTTAGCCGGTGGTTTATCTTCTCTAATTGTGCAGTCTTTACATCCTAGGGCATTAGCTGCCGTTTGGGATCATTCTGATTTTCGTACTCGGCTCAAAGATAGGCTGGAAAAAACCTCTTATTTTGTAGCCGCTACCACCTATGGAAGCCAGACTTTAGCAATGCAGGCTATTGATAAAGTGAATTGGATTCACAGCAAAATTAGTGGTTTTGATTTGCAGGGCCGGCCTTATATTGCTAATGAACCTGATTTAATTCAATGGGTGCACACAGTTGAAGTTGCTTCATTTTTACAAGCCTACCAGCATTTGTCTCTTAACCCTCTTAGCTTGCCACAGTGTGATCAATACCTTTCAGAAATGACGCAGGTGGGTCATTTATTGGGAGCCAATAATTTACCTATTACGTGGAGTGAAACTCAAGCGCTTTGGTTTTCTTATTCCGAGCAACTTTGTTTTGATGAAAGAGCGCAAGAAATTTTACAAATCATAGAGAGTTTCCCAACCGACTGGGTGGATCAACCTTTTATGAAATTATTATTGCAGGTCTCTTTTGATATTATGCCCAATTGGGTTCTTGAAAAAATTGGTAGAAGCCCAAGCTGCTATGTACAAAACCAAGCCACTCGAATGGCCTTACAAGTAGCCTCACACCCGATTCAATGGATGCTAGATCAACAAGGGGTGGCTGCAGTGTCTAAACAAAGGGTCGCTGGGTAACTGTTTAAACTTGGTGGCGATTAAGTGGCCTATTCAGCGTAAAAAATGTGGTGAATAGCTGAATCATCTTTGGTGTTGCGTTTTAGGATGACTTTCAATCCTTTCATTTTTTGATAACACTTGAACTTAAAATAGTGGGTATGAATACCCAAAACTTACCCTTTGCCGATTTATTAAATGCCAATTGCGCTTGCACCACACTCAGTCAAGATTTATTGGCTCAGCAATTAGAAATTGATGATGAGTTAAAAGGTCTGGCTCAACAATTACAAACCAGTCATCCGCATTTATTTTCTCAGACGGCTGTTTTTATAGACCAGGCACAAAAATTGGCGATTCAAAACCTAATCCAAGCCATAGAAACGGTTTTTACATCACCTAGCTACATTCAACTCGCTGTCAAGAACAGCTCAGCGGTATCGCAAATCAACAATGGTCCAAAAGGGGTGTTTATGGGCTATGACTTTCATTTAAGCGATCAGGGTCCGCGTTTAATTGAAATTAATACCAATGCAGGCGGTGCATTCTTAAACGCCGCCCTGGCAAAAGCTCACCATGCCTGTTGTCAGGCCATGACAGTGCAAGGAGTCGTTTTTCCTGCACAACTCAAAACCAATGTTTTTCAAGATTTTGTAGAAATGTTTCAGGCCGAATGGCGCTATCAGTACCAACATTTGAATGGTCATGCCAACTGCCCTCCACTGCAAACCCTAGTGATTGTCGATGATCTGCCAGAGCAACAATTTTTGGCACCTGAGTTTGAATTAGCACGTTTATTATTTGAAAAGCAGGGTTTAGAAGCGGTAATAGCCGATCCACAAGATTTAACTTTTAAAAATGGAAAGTTGTTTTGCAAAGGATTAAAGTCAGGTTTGCCAGTCGATTTGGTCTATAACCGATTAACCGACTTTACTTTTGAAATGCCTCCACATGAGGCCTTAAAACAAGCCTATGAGGCTGGTGCAGCTGTTGTTACACCTAACCCCTATACCCACGCCATTTACGCCCAAAAATCGAATTTAATGTTGTTGAATGATTCTGTCTTATTGAGTCAATGGAATATTCATCATTCGGTGCAAGCCATATTGGCAAAAGGTGTTCCTGCCAGTTGTTTAGTGACGGCAGAAAATGCAACCCAGCTATGGGCAGAGCGTAAAAATTATTTTTTTAAACCGGTAGCGGGTTATGGTTCTAAAGCAGTTTATAAAGGTGAAAAAATCACTAAAAAAGTCTGGGCAGAAATTCAAACTCATGACTATATTGCCCAGCAATTAGTGCCCCCCAGCGAGAGATTAGTGAACGTTAATGGTCAATTAGAGAAATTAAAAGTCGATATTAGAGCCTATGTGTACGAAGGCAAAATCCAATTATTGGCTGCTCGTACCTATAGTGGGCAAACCACCAATATGCGCACCCCTGGGGGTGGTTTTTCGCCGGTGATAGAACTTCCTTAGCCTTTGTCTCAAGCTGGTCAAAAGCCATTGTGGCTGCTAGAAATGACTTGATGACTAAGGCTTTGGCTTTTGTAAACAGTCATAATGAGTAGTTCCTTCTATGGGATAGAGGGCTGGTGTTGACTTAATACTCCATTGACAAAATAATGAAAAACCTGTTGGACTATTTTCGATGATGTTGATTATGAGGTAACTGTTTTTTTAGTTTTAGTTTTTTGAGTTATAAGAACCTGTTTATATTTTTTCCTCAAAATAACCTTGATTATTTCTTTGTATTAAAGTCAAAAAGATAATTTGCGGTGAATAAGTTGCTTATTTACCGCAAAAAGTGCGGTGAATAGTTTGTCTTATTGGATGTTTTAACAGACAATGATGAGATGAATATGAATGAGTATTACATTTGGTAAGGCAAAGATTGGCCTTGTTGGCAATATGATCTCGCTGTATTGGCCCAACCATTGTCTGAAGTGAGTCTTGCACAAGGCCACTTGATAGGGCGATTAGCCGATGTTGGAATGAGTTTACGTGACCAAGCTAGTTTGATCAAGCTTACCGAGGAGGTGGTCAAAACAAGTGAAATTGAAGGGGAACATCTCAACGTTGAATCGGTAAGATCTTCAATTGCACGTCGATTGGGCGTGGATATCGGTGCTTCAGTACCAGCCGACAGAAATGTGGAGGGAGTTGTCGATATGGTATTAGATGCTAGCCTCAATTGCAATGAGCCACTCACACAGGAGCGACTTTTTGGATGGCATGCGGCTCTTTTCCCAAGCACTTACTCTGGTCTTCATAAAATTAATGTCGGTGCTTGGCGACTGGATACCAATGGACCAATGCAAGTAGTTTCTGGTCCTGTAGGCAAACAAAAAATACACTTCGAGGCTCCAGCTGCCAACCGCCTAGAGTTGGAGACACAACGGTTTTTAGATTGGTTCAACTGTACAAGCCATGAGGCTCCTTTGCTTAAAGCTGGTCTGGCTCATTTATGGTTGGTAAGCTTGCACCCATTTGATGATGGTAACGGTCGTATTGCGAGGGCGGTGGGAGATTTGTTACTAGCCCGTTCAGATGGAAGCGTACAACGGTTTTATAGCTTATCTGGACAAATACAGCTTGATCGAAAATCATATTATGAAATTTTGGAGCGAACCCAAAAAAAATCAATGGATGTTACCGAGTGGCTGATTTGGTTTTTACAAGCCCTCAAACAAGCGATTAGTCGGGCGAATCAGACGCTTGACATGGTTTTAAGAAAAGCCAATTTTTGGCACAAAAATTCGCATCAGATCTTCAATATCAGACAAATAAAATTACTTAATAAGTTGCTTGATGGCTTTGAGGGTAAGCTCAACAGCAGTAAGTGGTCTGCTATTGCAAAGTGCTCTACTGATAGCGCCTTAAGAGATATTAATGATTTAATTGCTAAAGATATTTTAATAAAAACCAATTCTGGCGGAAGAAGCACCAGTTATGAGTTAAAGCAAATGTTTGAACAATAAGTTTCTTAATTGACTATAGAAAGTATTGAAAATGAGCCAGCAAACTACAGCATCTACTCGCATGGGGTGGGGGTTAATTGGAGCGAGTACCATCGCTAAAGAGCATATGGTGAACGCTATCAACGCCCAAGCAGGACATCATGTACAAGCCGTTTTTAGTACCAGTCAAGAAAGAGCAGAAAATTTTGCCTCTGTAGCAGGTATTCCAAAAGCCTACGACTCATTAGAGGCTTTATTGGCCGACTCTCAAGTACAAATTGTTTACATCAGCACCACCAATGAATTGCATCATGCACAAGTCTTAACTGCAGCGGCTGCAGGCAAACATGTACTATGTGAAAAGCCTTTGGCTTTGAACCTCAAAGATGCACAAGAGATGGTCAAAGCCTGTGAAAAAGCAGGTGTGGTCATGGCGACCAATCATCATTTACGTAATGCTGCTACCCATCAAGCCATGCGAGATCTTATTGCCTCGGGTGCAATTGGTCAACCTTTGTTTGCTAGAGTCTTTCATGCAGTGTATTTACCACCGCATTTACAAGGCTGGCGCCTTGATCAACCACAGGCCGGTGGTGGTGTTATTTTAGATATTACCGTGCATGATATGGACACCCTCCGATTTACCCTTAACAGCGAGCCAATAGAGGTAGTAGGAATGTCGCAAACTGCTAGTATGGCGCAACAAGGTTTAGAAGATGGCGTGATGGCAGTCGTGCGATTTGCCAATGGTACCCTAGCCCAATTACACGACGCCTTTACGGTTAAAAACGCAGGAACAGGTATCGAATACCATGGTGATAAAGGTTCATTAATTGGTAAAAATGTAATGACCCAGCAACCAGTAGGCGAGGTGATATTACGTAATGCCAATGGTGAAACCAACATCGAATTGAATCATCATAATTTATATGTCAAAGGTGTGGCTAGTTTTTGCGATGCCGTCCATCAAAGAGGCCCGGTCGCTGCGACAGGACTTGACGGAGTGAAATCATTAGCTGCTGCTCTTGCAGTAGTAAAAGCCTGCCAATTAGGTACACGTCAAACGATTGGTTCGCTCGATAGTGAGGGGGTGTAGGCCACTAATTTAGGTTTAAAAAACACAGGTGAATAGGGTTGATGCCCTCTTCAAGCATAAGTGTGAATAACCCTAAAATAGATGGGTTGCCAAGCCATTTTAAACTAACTAAAAAATCTATCTTAGAGGATACCGAGTTTGAATTAGTTTTTATCGAACAAGGTG
>JALQUL010000438.1 GCA_023260735.1 Limnohabitans sp.
CAAGCCCTCTTCGAAAGGAAACCCGATGATCACCACGCGTCGTTCATGGCTGATCGCCGCCAACGCCCTGGCCGCCCTGGCCGCACTGGGCGCGGGGGCCGTCCACGCCTAAATGGTAGTTCACATTAAAACGATTAATCCAAACGACGTGTTCAACAAATTGCATCTCTAGGCTACCTAATTGGAAGCCCGTGATGAGTGGAATGGTGACTAAAAAGCCCACCAAGGAGCCGATCAAGGCGATCATTTTGACCAATGGTGCAAAACGCTCATGACCGAGTGCTAATAAAATAATACCGAAGACGATAGGAGTCCAAATGGCAACACTTAATAAAGGCATATCTGCTAATCCCTCAGTGTCCCAGCCATTTTGAAACGATAGGTTCCAACATCGGCCATGTGACGAAATAACTTAATAACAAAAGAACACCAGCCGCCATGACGAGCGCATAATGATACAAGAAACCTGTTTGTAGGCGTCTTGCAACAGTAGCGATCTTGCCGACCAATTTCCAAGAACCGTTGACGATAAAACCGTCAATGATTTTGATGTCGCCGATTTTCCAGAAACCAGCGCCAAGCAAACGTGCCCCACGGGCTAATACATTCTCATTGAACCAATCAAAGAAGTATTTGTTTTCTAAAACCCAATTGAGTGGTTTTAAAAGTTTTTGGATGGCAGCTGGAATTCCTGGCCATACCATGTAGAACAAATAAGCGGTTACTACACCAGCTAAAGCCAACCAAAATGGTGCCGCCTGCATACCGTGTAATGCCAATCCGACTACTCCGTGAAACTCTTCTGCTAAAGCTCCCATGGCACCATGATGCACACCGTGAACTGTAATAGCATCTTTGAGGAAGTCACCAAACAACATCGGTTGTATTGTGAGAGCACCAATAATGACGGAAGGAATGGCTAATAACACTAAAGGAATCCAAACCACTTTGGGTGACTCATGTGGATGGTCATCGTGACCATGATGATCATGGTCGTCATGGTGATGTGCATCTGGGTTTTGGTCGTAACGTTCTTTTCCATGGAAAACCAAGAAATAAAGACGGAAGGAATAAAACGCAGTGACGAATACACCAATTAACAAAGCATAGTAGGCAAGGTGAGCTGCTGGCAAATGGCTTGCATGAACCGCCGCAATGATTTCATCTTTTGAATAAAAACCAGAGAAGAATGGTGTACCAATTAAAGCCAATGAACCTAACAAAGAAGTAATCCAAGTAATAGGCATGTACTTACGCAGGCCACCCATATAACGAATATCTTGATTGTGATGTACACCCATAATGACTGAACCTGCTGCCAAGAATAACAAGGCTTTAAAGAAGGCGTGGGTCATTAAGTGGAATACCGCAACTGAATAAGCTGAAGCACCTAATGCTACTGTCATGTATCCTAATTGCGACAAGGTGGAATACGCCACAATACGTTTGATGTCGTTTTGAATAATACCCAAAAAGCCCATGAACAAAGCAGTGATAGCACCGATGGTCATAATGAAGTTAAGTGCCACATCGCTTAACTCAAACAATGGAGACATACGGGACACCATAAAGATACCTGCTGTCACCATGGTAGCGGCATGAATTAATGCAGAAATAGGGGTTGGGCCTTCCATTGAGTCTGGTAACCAAACATGTAATGGAAATTGTGCTGATTTACCCATCGCACCAATAAACAAACAAATACACGCCACTGTAATAAGCATCCAATCAGTACCTGGAAACTGCATGGTAGAGAGATGCTCTGCTTGTTTGAATAATTCGGTGTAATTGAGTGTGTTGCTGTAGGCAGCTAATAAACCAATACCTAAAATAAAACCAAAGTCACCTACACGATTGACCAAAAAGGCTTTCATGTTGGCAAAAATAGCGGTAGGTCGGTTATACCAGAAACCAATTAACAAATAAGACACCAAACCAACAGCTTCCCAACCAAAAAATAGTTGAAGCATATTGTTGCTCATTACCAGCATTAACATCGCAAAAGTAAAGAGTGAAATGTAGGCAAAAAAGCGGTTATAGCCTTCATCTTCGTGCATGTAACCAATGGTGTAAATATGCACCATTAAAGAAACAAAAGTCACTACACACATCATCATGGCGGTTAGGCCATCAATTAAAAAGCCGATTTCCATTTTGAGGCCACCTACCACCATCCACTCATAAAGCGTTTGGTTAAAGCGAGCACCATCCATTACTTGAGTAAGCGTTATAGCCGACAAAATAAAAGATAACAAAACACCACCGATGGTAATAGAGTGGGCCAAATGACGACCCAATTTATTACCACCTAATTTAGTGCCAAATACACCGGCCACTACTGCACCCACCAATGGTGAGAGTGCAGCGGCCACTAACATTGAAGAATTTAAGGTTTGACTCATTGCATCAACCTTTTAATGTATTGAGTTCATCGACATTAATATTCGATCGATTACGGAATAACAGTACCAAAATAGCCAAACCAATTGCGGATTCGGCAGCTGCCACTGTTAAGATAAAAAATACAAAAACTTGACCATGCAAATCGTTCATGAAATGGGCAAAAGCCACAAAGTTCATGTTGACCGCTAAAAGCATTAATTCAATGGCCATTAATAAGACGATTAAGTTTTTGCGATTTAAAAATATTCCAACCACTGACAAGGCAAATAACACCGCCCCTAGCGATAGGAAATGTCCAAGGGATAATGTCATGACTTGGCCTCCTCTGTGACTGTTTCAGCCGCAGGCGCTGGGCGCATGCTTGCTGGCAAGGTGGAACTGACTTGAACCACGCTTAAACGATCTTTTGCTTTAACACGAACTTGATGTGCAGGATTGACATAACGAGAATCTTTACGTCCACGTAATGTCAGTGCAATCGCTGAAATAATCGCCACTAACAAAATAACAGCTGCAATTTCGAGCGGGTATAAATATTCGGTATAAAGCAAAATACCTAATGCTCGAGTATTAGAAACAGTCGCACTTGAAGCTGCTGGAGCAACAGACGCTATTTTATTACTTGCAACTAAAACAGATGAGGCTGAGGTCACAGTAGAAGCAACAGAGGCTGGCTCAGTTGCTGTTGTACCTGAAGCTGCTTCTGATGCAGAAGTAAGCGCTGGTGCAGTTACTGAAGTGGAAGCCGATGCTGTAGTATGGGCTGTTGCAACTTGAGCTGTAGCGACAGGAGCAATTTCAGTGGTTCTAAAACCACCTAATAACACTGCTGACATTTCTAGAGCAATTAACACACCAAAACCAGCAGCTAGTGGGAAATGTTTCCAAAATCCTTGCCTGAGAGTGTCAACATTAATATCTAACATCATCACCACAAACAGGAACAGCACCATCACCGCACCAACATAAACCAAGACAAGCGTAATAGCTAAAAACTCGGCGGATAGCATCAACCAAATGGCAGACGCTTGAAAAAAAGTTAAAACTAAATACAAAGCGGCATACACCGGATTGCGCGCCGTTATGACTCTGAAAGCTGCAAATAGCAACACTGCAGAGAACAAGAAAAATAGAGCCGTTGTCACATCCATAAATTACTTCTCATTTCATTACTAGTGGAGGGATTAACGGTAGGCTGCGTCAGCTGCACGGGCTGCCGCAATTTCCGGTTCAAACTTATCACCAACCGCTAAAAGCATTTCTTTGGTGAAATAAAGGTCGCCTCGTTTTTCTCCGTGATACTCTAAAACATGAGTTTCAACAATGGAATCAACTGGGCAACTTTCTTCGCAGAAACCACAGAAAATACATTTAGTTAAATCGATGTCGTAGCGTGTTGTGCGACGTGAACCGTCGTCACGCACGTCGGATTCAATGGTGATGGCCATTGCAGGGCAAACGGCTTCGCATAATTTACATGCAATACAACGTTCTTCGCCATTTTCATAGCGACGCAGTGCATGTAAACCTCTAAAACGAGGAGATAACGGTGTTTTTTCCTCTGGGAACTGAATGGTTACCTTTTTACGGAAAAGATAACGACCCGTTAAAGCAAAACCTTTAATCAGTTCGACCAGTAAAAAGCTAGACAAAAAGTCCTTCAGCGAAAACGCTGGGGCAACAAAAGTCCCATTTTCTTGACGCATAGAACTACTCACTTCCAAATATTGTAGGATGTTTGCATCCAAGCACCCACAACTACTAACCATAAAAGAGTGACTGGAATAAAGATCTTCCAACCCAAACGCATAATTTGGTCATAGCGGTAACGTGGGAATGTGGCACGAACCCAGATAAAAATACTAACGACCAAGAATGTTTTGATAGCTAACCAAATCCAACCAGGGATAAAGGATAAGAAATCTGCAGGTGGTAACCAGCCGCCTAAGAACATGAGTACGCACATAATGGAAACTAACCACATGTTGGCATATTCAGCTAAGAAGAACATGGCAAATGACATACCTGAGTATTCCACCATGTGACCAGCTACAATTTCAGATTCACCCTCTACCACGTCAAACGGATGACGATTGGTTTCGGCAATACCAGAAATAATATAAACCACAAAAATAGGGAATAAAGGCAACCAGTTCCAAGATAAGAAACCTAAGCCCATTGAAGCAAAAGTACCCGATGCTTGGCTATTCACAATATCAGAAAGGTTAAGGCTAGCAGACACCATTAACACGACTACTAAACAAAAGCCCATCGCAATTTCGTAACTCACCATTTGCGCAGAAGCACGTAATGCACCTAAGAAAGCGTATTTGGAGTTAGAAGCCCAACCCGCAATAATCACACCATAAACCTCTAGGGAGGTAATTGCCATTACAAACAACAGGCCTGCATTGACATTGGCAAGAACTACATCAGGACCAAAAGGAACAACAGCCCATGCTGCTAATGCAGGCATGATGGTCATTACTGGACCTAATAAAAATAATGCTTTGTTGGACGCAGT
>JALQUL010000056.1 GCA_023260735.1 Limnohabitans sp.
ACTCTTTAACAAGTCGGTATCTTGCAATAAGCCCTTACGGACTCCATCTGCTGCGCCTAAAAACCAATCTAGGGTAAAGCCACGCCATGGCGGTGCCGGATAAGCTGCATCATTAAAAGCAAAAATGGCCACTACTAGTAGCGGTAAAAATAAAAACGCAAAAAACAAAATTGCATAAACCACGGTAGTGGTGCGTAATGTAATAGATCTAGGTAATGATGGAATCATGTGCGCCTCATCACTTCACCAAATTGTTGACCACTTAGTTTTAAACCCAACCAAACTATGGCCGTCGATAAAACCAATAACAAAAATCCAAATGCAGCACCTTGTTCCCAATTAAATCGGGTAATAAACTGGGTGTAGATTTGCTCGGTAAACCAAAGTGAATTTTTACCCCCCAACAATGTAGGCGTTAAATAATTACCTAGGGTTAACATAAACACCACAATACAACCAGCGGCAATAGAGGGGGCTGCATGAGGAATAATAATTTTTCGCAAAATAGACCAACCATTACCGCCTAAATCGTAAGCCGCCTCTATGAGTGAGTCATCTAAGTTTTCGAGCGAACTAATTAACGGTACCACCATAAAAAGCATAGAGGTATAAACCAATCCCACCAACACGGTGGCATCGTTATAAAGCATCTCTATGGGGGCTTGAATTATTCCAAGGCTTACCATCCAAGATGACAACACACCTGTTTCGCGCAATAAAATCATCCAACCTAAAGTACGTACAGTTTCACTCACCCAAAATGGAATTAAACATAAAACCATTAACCATGGTTTGATTCTGCCCTTCGCAATTTTAGCAATCGTCCAAGCAATAGGAAAAGCCAACAACAAGGTCATAACAGTGGCCATAATCGACATGGTCGCTGTTCTTACATAGGTATTCCAGTACAAAGGTTCATTAAAAAAAGTAGCGTATTGGCTTAAACTTGGTGCATACTGCCTTGGTGCAATTCGCTCACGTAATGACAAAATTGCCAAATCTAGGTGAGGTAGAACAATTAGACCAAACAACCACAATAATGCCGGAGCAAATAATAAAATCAAAAGTAATCGACTCATATGCCGACCGTCTGGGCTAGCAATAGAAGACTTAAAAGAACTAGACATATCAAAGCCCTTTTAATTATTGACTAAAAGCCAAAGCATTCGAACTGTCCCAGGCCATTTGTACTAAATCGCCCACTTTTAATCCTGCAAACTGACCTGTTTGTGGTAAAGCTACTTGAAAACTCGTCTGGCTACTTTGTTCAGTTAACAATACCGATGAGTTAGCACCGTCAAATAATAAACTACTTACCTTAGCAATGTATTGATTGGCCAATTGATGACCATTAAAATTACCGTCCATAAAAGCCAACATGATAGCTTCAGGTCGCACAAAAACACTCACACTTGAACCTACTGAAAAACTCGTCTTGGCTCTTGTATGAATTAACAAACCTTGATCGGATACGACAGTAACAAAATCATTACCCACCGATTGCACTTTAGCTGAAATTTTATTGTTAGCACCCACAAAGCCAGCCACAAATGGAGTGAGTGGGTTGTAATATAAATCTTGCGGACTGGCTACTTGCTCAAATTTTCCTTGATTCATAACGGCCACTTGGTCAGATAAAACCAAGGCTTCGCTTTGATCATGGGTAATATAGACAAAAGTAGTACCAAACTCGGCTTGTAATTGCTTGAGCTCTATTTTCATATGCTCACGCAATTTTAAATCAAGAGCACCTAAGGGCTCGTCTAATAATAACAAGGTAGGCTCTAACACCAAACTGCGAGCAATTGCTACCCTTTGTTTTTGTCCACCAGAGAGCTGATCGACTCTTTTATTTTCAGTGCCAGGCAAACTCACTCGCTCCAGCATATTGGCCACACGTTTTTTGATTTCGCTTTTATCGAGGCCTTTTTGAACCAAACCGTAAGCAACATTTTCACCCACTGTCATCATTGGAAAAAGAGCCAAATGTTGGAATACCATATTAACCGGACGACGATTTGGAGGAACTGCTGCCATTGATTGGCCACCAATTAACAAGTTGCCACTATCGGGGCTTAAAAAGCCAGCAATCATTCGTAACAAAGTGGTTTTTCCACAACCCGATGGGCCTAATATAGAGAAAAAACTTCCCTTTTTTACTTCAAAAGATAAGTGATCAACTGCGTACATCGCTCCATAACGTTTCACAACGTTCTCAGTTTTTAAATCAATCAATGCCATGCAATAGCTCCCTATCTTTAAAACAATCTGTGCTTCAATTAAAAAATCAGCTCAGGCTCAATAGAAAAAATTCTTATGAACCTGAACTGAGTCAATTAGTGATGAGAATAAAACCTTTTTTATTCTTTCAATCAAATTGTTAGATTAATTAGCCGCTTTAATACGATCAAGTACACGGCCTTCGATTTCTTCTAAGCCAGCAGGTACTGCAGGATACCATTTGATATTGTTTAAAGCGGCCTCTGGGAAACTAGCACCAAACTGCGCTTTTAACTTAGCATCCATTAACTGGTCTGCACCTTTGGAAGCGGTAAAATTACCTGCAGAAGAGGCCACTTTAGCAGCAATCTCTGGTTTCATATTAAAGTTAATCCAAGCGTAAGCAGCTTCATCATTTTTGCCTTTGGCTGGGAGTGCAAAAGCATCTACCCAACCTAAAGCACCCGCTTTTGGAGCCACAAATTTAATGTCAGCATTTTCTGTGTTGAGTTTCCAACCTCCTGTATCCCACATCATGGCGCCCACTAATTCACCTGTGCGCATACCGTTTAATAGCTGGTCTTTGTTATCCCAGAAGAAACGTACATTGGCTTTACAATCTGTTAAGGTTTTGCCTGTTTCTTCCATTAAAGCGGTGTAGGCTTTAGCGTCACCGTACAAAGCAAATGGGTTTTTACCAGCTGCAAATGCAAACGCCAACAAGGTAGGACGCTTTAAACGCATTGAAGTTTTGCCTTTGTATTCGGCTTTGCAAAGGTCGGGGTAATCTGCAATTTTTGATGTTTTGGTATTCACTACTAAACCATCAGTACCCCAGATGTGTGGTACGCCATAAACTTTACCTGCTAAGGTGGTGTTAATGCGAGTAGCTGTTAACATAGATGGAATAAACAAATCAGATTTGATTTTGCTCAAATCCATTGGCTTATAAATACCATGCTCTTGTTGTGGACCAGTAATACGATCTTGTGAAGGTTGAGCCAAATCAAAGCCTGCACCACCAGTGGCGCGCAACTTAGAAATCATTTCTTCGTTGTTAGACAAAGTCACTTCTACTTTGTAGCCAGTTTCTTTTTCGAATTGCGCTTTTACATCGGCAGGCACATAGTCAGACCATGTGAGCAAGCGTAATACTTTATCGTCTGCAAAAGCTGCACTATTTAAACCAGCTGCCAACAATGCGGCAGTTAAAACCACTGACTTCAATTTCATGACGAATACCCCTTTAAATCTAACTCAATAGAAAAGAACAACACAAAAATGCAAGTGAAATTGAAAGAATCTCACCATCCAGTAAAATCATACAATAGCTTTGTGTCAGTTATGTGTCAAGAGTGTTACACACTAGTTACTATTATTTTTTACTTTGTTGAGTGAGTTGTAGAATGATTCAAGTATAAGAGGGGTAGTGGTGTACATTCAAACTGCTCGGTCTAAGCACTATTTAAGAGCGTAATAATTTAATGCCAAAATAAATAAACAAAGCACCACAACTTCTTTTGAGCACTACCGATATTTTTTCTGAGGCTTTTAGGCTATTCGACAAAGCCGCTGTGGACCAAGCCATTACCACATTCCAGATAGTGCCATTAAAAGCAAATACAGTCCCTAAAAATATCATGCTTAAAGCAGGATATGAACTAGTAGGAGCGACAAACTGAGGTAAAAATGCCAAGAAAAATAAGGCCACTTTTGGATTTAGTGCGTTAGTCAAAAATCCTCCCCAAAAAACTTTACTTAATGAAGTTTGATCTAGAGGCTGATGATGGTTATTAGCTGTAGAAATATTGAGGTGATTAGCCTTATTTTGGCTGTTCATGAACATCATACTAAAACCCAAGTAAAACAAATAGGCGGCACCTAACCACTTCACCCATAAATAAATATCGCTAGAACTTGTCATTAAAGCAGCCAAACCAAAGGCTACTAAACAAGTATGTACCAAACAACCCGCGCCAATACCTAGTGCAGCGACTGCGCCACTTTTAGCCCCACCACTAGCCGATTTGCCCACAATATAAAGCGTATCTGCACCGGGGGTCATATTTAACAAAAGACCAGCCACGACAAACATTAAAAAATCTTGAGTTCCTAACATAGCACTACTTTCAGAATAACAATATAAACAAAATTTTGTTTAAAAATACAAGCGTTTAATCTAGTACCTGAAGGTAATTAATTCAAACGAAAGTGATGAAAGTTTTTTATCTTGGATGCCAATTGAATGGACTTTATAAAATTTTACGATAAATAAAGAGCTAACGACTCATTATTAGCACAAAGCTCTTTAGATAACAACCATAAATTAGATTGTTTAGGGTTTTCTAGCCAAATACCATTTGCCAATTAACTCTCTTTCTGCATCGGTAATTTGTGTGGCATTTGACATTGGCATAGCCTTAGTCACTACTACCTGCTGATAAATTAGGCTGGCATTTTGTTCGATTAAACTAGCCTGATCAAGTCTTATGCCCTTTTGTTGAACTTGTGCACCATGGCACATATAACAACGTTGCTCGATAATTTTTTGCACTTGTTCTATGCTCACCGTCTCAACGTTGGCAGCAGTCACTGCTGTGGCTTGGTTGGTATTGACTTGACTAGTCGTAGCCAATTCAGAGCTAGGTACGCTAGGCTTTAAAGCCACAATTAAGGCCATTAAAACAGCCACTCCTACTGCGGCATAAGGCCAAGGGTGATTATTTTTTCCTAATTTAAAACCATGGCGCAACACAAAAAACTGCCTAATTAAAGCGCCAGCTGTCATGATGGCAATTAATAAAATCCAGCGCTGTGGGTGGTTATATAAAAAGCTGTAATGATTAGACAACATCGCAAATAACACTGGCAAAGTAAAATAGGTGTTATGAACACTTCTTTGTTTAGCTCGGATGCCGTGTATAGGATCTACTGATTTGCCCTGCTGCATATCTTTGACCATGGTTTTTTGACCAGGAATAATCCAAAAGAACACATTGGCGCTCATTGAAGTGGCCAGCATAGCGCCGGTTAATAAAAAAGCTGCACGACCAGAAAACAGATGTGCAGTTAAGTAAGCACTTAAGGCTACCAAAACCAACATAGATAAACCTAACCATGCATTGCCATTTTTTTGTTTTAAAAATACACGGCATAAAGTGTCGTATATGAACCAAAATGCCACTAAGAAACCAATAGCTGCAAAACCAGCCGTATTGGCCGACCAATCAAATACTGTTTTATCGACTAAATAAAAATTGGCATTCCATAAATAAGAAACACAAAACAACCCAAAACCGGTGAGCCAAGTACTGTAGCTTTCCCAATAAAACCAATGCAAATTTTCGGGTAACTTTTTAGGAGCGACCAAATATTTTTGAGGGTTGTAAAAACCACCACCATGTACGGCCCATAACTCGCCGCCCACTCCTGCCTGTTTTAAATCATCAGCCACTGGTGGCACTAAACTACTATCTAAAAATACAAAATAAAACGACGAACCAATCCAAGCAATTGCTGTAATAACATGAGCCCAACGTAATAATAAGTTAGCCCAATCTAATAAATATGTCTCCACTTTTTTACCTCTACATTTATCATTAATTAATCTTAACTGAACTTGCTACTTAGCCAATCCGCTACTACTGACAAGGCAATCACCGCTGGCTCTTTGCCTTTTATAGAAGGCAAGCCAATCGGGCACTTCACTTTATCTAAATCAGCCCGAGAAAAACCCATTGCTAACAATCTTGAACTAAAACTAGCCCATTTGGTAGCACTGCCAATTAAACCTATGCTACCCAAGTCGGATTTTTTTTGTTGCCTCACTAAACACGCCTTTAAAATCTCAAAGTCTTCTGCATGGTTATGTGTCAAAATTAATACCTTGCTATTAGGTTTTAAATCTAACACACCGTCTGCTATAGGATCAATTTGCTCATAGCGTAACTGGCTAGTAAAAGCCTGCTGCAATGAAGTATCAATTTGCCAAAACTCTTCGTCACGGCTGTCTTTAACCATCACCTCATAAGAAAACAAAAGCAATTGCCGTGCCAACGCCAAGCTCACATGCCCTGCTCCAAATAAACTTACCGGCTCATAGTGTTGTTGAATCTGCAAAACATGTTGTAATGCATCGGCTCCTGTTAAGCAGTCCATTTGCACCTGAACTTTTCCACCACAACACTGACCTAATTGAGCACCCAATATAAATTGCTGAGTTCTACCCTCCAAATTAAAATTTTTGGGCGACGCTTCAAGAATTTGTTTTAACCATTCTCTAGCAGAAAGAAGTAATTGCCACTCTAGATGGCCACCTCCAACAGTCCCCCAAAATGAATCAAGCGACACCCACATACAAGTGCCTTCATCACGCGGAGCTGAACCCTTGACCTGAGTAATAAAAACTCTAATCAAAGACGTTTCTGGATGAATATGAATCAGTTCAGTAATGGCTCGCAATCGGGCACCTTTTCGAATAGTGGAGAGAATCTTTTGAGCTCAATGAATAGCAATCGTTCAAATTGGTAAAAATCAATACTCAATGAGACGGGACAAGGGACCAACGCCAATGCAGTAAATTCTCCTTCGGCACATTGATACGTGGATTAAAAAACTACACAACTGGCTCAGTAAGCCCTGTCATATTGATAATTAACCGCCTTGCACCTATTGCCTTAACTCCCTCTATAGGTGGAATAACTCCAAGGGCTGACCAATAAAGGCACATGATAGTGTTGATCCTCAAAAGCCACACCAAAATCTAAATGCACCATTTCTAAAAAATTAGGATCTGGCAAAACTACTCCTTTATTGGCAAAGTAGCTAGCCACATCAAACTCCAACCTATAACGGCCTTTGCTTAACGATTGGTGATCAATTAACAAACCATCTGGATTTCTGCCATCGGCGTTTAAATTAAATTTTTTAACTAAGATAAACTCTGAAGCTGCCATGTAGCCATTTAACTGATAAAGTGCCACTTGCATACCAGCCGCTGGACATCCATTCATGGTGTCCAAAACATGTGTACTCAAACCCATAACCACTCCTAAATAAACTTTTTAACCCGAAATTAATTTTTTGGAACTATTTGAGACTTTTTTCTTGCCGATTTAAAATTCTACAATTCATAAAGCTAAAGTGTATACACTTTTTTCAATTAGCGATATAGTCAAAGCATGGAACCATCATCTACTACTGTTATTGTGAAAGCGCTCACTAAAGCGATTGTTGAGCACCGTTTATTGCCTGGTAGCAAATTAGTTGAACAAAAACTAGCCGATCATTTTGGAGTTTCTAGGACTTTAGTGAGGCAGGCACTACTGCAACTGTCGCAACATCAATTAGTTAGCCTAGAACCCGCTAGAGGGGCGTTTGTGGCCGCACCTTCGGTCGATGAAGCTAGGCAGGTATTTGCCGTACGTAAAATGTTAGAAACCGAAATGGTTAGAGCCTTTATTCAAGTGGTAGATGACAATAAAATCGCCAACCTCAGAGAACACGTGGCGCAAGAAAGAATTGCCATCGAGCAAGAAGATGCGCCTGGCAGAACCGAGCTTTTAGGCGACTTTCATGTCAGAATGGCCGAACTCATGGAAAATGAAGTCTTAGCACAACTACTCAGTCAGCTAATTTCAAGATGCTCACTCATTACTTTAATGTACCAAACCTCTAGTGCAGCCGCTACTTCTAACGATGACCATGTACAAATTGTGAATGCTTTAGCCGATAAAAACGAGACCCTTGCGGTGCGGCTCATGCAAGAACATTTGCACACCGTTGAAAAAAATCTTACGTTTGATCGTAAACTACCAAGCTATGATCTGGCAACTGCACTGGCTTAACAAATAGTTTGCAATTAAGTCAATAAGAGATTAAGCAATTAGTTTTCTCAAATTTATTGAGGCTGTTTATTCCGTATTTTGTTGCTTACAGCAGCTTCTCGTAATTTAATCCCCAAGATTGATCCTTCACTATCTTAGTCCATCAATCAATTATTTATTTTCAAAGTTATGGCCATATTTTTAAAAGGCTTTTTAATAGCCCTTGGTTTAATTGCTGCTATTGGTGCACAAAATTTACATGTATTAAAGCAAGGTTTATTAGGCAGATACGCATTTACAGTGGCTATGGTATGTTGTATATGTGATTGGATTTTAATTACCCTAGGGGTATTGGGTTTAGGACGTAGCATTTCGCAAATGCCCATGGCAAGCATTGCTTTGGCTTTGGTAGGTGCTGCATTTTTAGCTTGGTATAGTTATTTAGCCCTTATTAAAGTAATCAAAGGGACTAGTAAATTAGAGGCCGATGAAGCAGAACAAGGCATGCCCCCTTCTTTAAAAGCCACTATTGGCTTAACCTTGGCGCTTACTTTGTTAAACCCACATGTTTACCTTGATACCGTGGTGTTACTCGGTAGTGTAGCAGCGTCAGTACCCGCCTCTTTGCAAATCAATTTTTTGCTAGGTGCAGCAAGTGCTTCTTTGGTTTGGTTTTTATCTTTAGCCTTAGCTGCCAAATTATTAAGGCCTGTTTTTGTGAAACCCTTGGCTTGGCAAATTTTAGATTCTATTACTGCAGTGGTAATGGCTTGGATTAGTGTTTCATTGTTGACGTTTGCTTATCAATTAATTCAAACCAATTAAGCATACTTTTGATTTTAAAACCGCAAAATAAAAGGCTATCTACACTAAAAATAGATGGCCTTTATTGCATTCAACACTGTACTAAGCAATTTTAGGCATTGACCATTTTAAGTTACACAATATTTACCTGTTAAGACTAATAATCATGGTCGCTAAAGCGCTTAGCCCTCTACAAATACACGTGCTTTTCTAGGGGTTAAAGTTAAAATATCACCTTCTTTAAATCCCATTTCTTGGTATTTTAAAGCTGGAATTTGAGCTTCAATCACTGCATCTTTGCCAAACATAGAGGCATCTGCTGGGTCAAGTTCTAATCTTGCAATAGGTCCTACCACAATAGCGCGGCTTAGTTTAGCCACAATACCAGTAGATCCTGCTTGATAAGGTTGTACATCTAGGTCATGGGGTCTTACATAGGCAAACGCTTTAGAGTCTTGTGTTGCACTATGCTCTGGACTAGCTAAACGAATGGCATGATGATCAGCACCAATCAACATTTCACCCTCATGAGCCCTGCCGTGAAATAAATTAACATCACCTAAAAAACCATACACAAATGGGCTAGCAGGGTGCTCCCATACCTGTTGAGGTGAACCCACTTGCTCTATTTTTCCTTGGTTCATTAACACCACACGATCAGAAACCTCCATTGCCTCTTCTTGATCATGAGTTACAAAAATACTAGTCACATGTAAATCATCATGCAAACGTCGCAACCAACGACGCAATTCTTTACGCACTTTTGCGTCTAATGCACCAAAAGGTTCATCTAACAACAGTACTTTTGGCTCTACAGCCAAAGCCCTGGCTAATGCAATGCGCTGACGCTGGCCTCCGGACAACTGAGGTGGGTAACGGTCGGCTAACCAATCGAGTTGCACCAAGCCTAATAAGTCCATTACTTTTTGTTTAATTTGTAATTCAGAGGGACGCTCTTTGCGGGATTTCACTCTGAGGCCAAAGGCCACATTTTCAAACACTGTCATATGCCTAAAAAGTGCATAGTGCTGAAACACAAAACCCACTTGACGTTGACTGACATGTACGTGAGTGGTGTCCTCACCACTAAATGCAATCGTTCCTGCATCAGCTGTTTCAAGACCAGCAATAATTCTGAGCAAAGTTGTTTTGCCACAACCAGATGGGCCTAATAAAGCCAATAACTCGCCAGAGGCTATGTCTAAATTAACATTTTGCAAAGCTTGGAACTCTCCAAAACTTTTTTGAATATTACGAATTTCAATGCTCATTTTTATCTTTCTTATTTATCAAAAATTTTATTTCAAAAATCACAACCGATTTTTTTAGAAAATGAACTAAGCCGCTCAATTAGCTAGCATTTAGTTTTTCTGGTGGTAAATTGACGCTTGCTGCCAATTCACGCTGATGAAGCCACTCCACTACACTTTTAATCACCAAGGTTAATAAAGCTAATAAAGCCAACAAAGAAGCCACTGCAAATGCAGCCACTGACTGGTACTCGTTGTATAAAATTTCGACATGCAAAGGCATAGTATTGGTTTGACCTCTAATATGACCCGACACCACAGAGACTGCACCAAACTCCCCCATAGCTCTGGCATTGCACAAAATAACACCATAAATTAAGCCCCACTTAATGTTGGGCAAGGTCACATACCAAAAGGTTTGCCAACCTGATGCGCCCAGCACAATAGCAGCTTGTTCCTCTTCGGTGCCTTGTGCTTGCATTAATGGAATAAGCTCTCGTGCAATAAAAGGAAAAGTCACAAATACAGTAGCTAAAATAATGCCAGGAATTGCAAAAATAATTTTAATGTCGTGCTCTGCCAACCAAGGACCAATCCAACCTTGGGCGCCAAACATAAGCACATAAATCAAACCAGCCACCACTGGTGAAACTGAAAACGGTAAATCAATTAAGGTGGTTAAAAACGACTTTCCCCAAAACTCATATTTAGCAATTGCCCAAGCAGCCGATATCCCAAATACCAAATTCAATGGCACAGCAACTGCAGCTGTTATAAGAGTAAGCTCAATGGCAGACCATGCATCGGGCTCTAAAAGTGACTCAAAGTAGGCACTTAAACCTTTTCTAAAAGCTTCTGCAAATACAGCGGCTAAAGGCAAGACTAAAAACAAAAACATAAATACCAGAGCAACACCAATTAAGGTAAATCTAATCCAGCGTGGCTCGGTAATACGCTGGTTTCTAGCAACCGGCTGGATTGCCAAAGATGAAGTAGCAGCCATTACACACCTCCCGAACGACGACGTTGCCATGCTTGAAGCGCATTAATTAGCAACAATAAAATAAACGAAAAACACAGCATGACC
>JALQUL010000088.1 GCA_023260735.1 Limnohabitans sp.
GCAGGAATACTGACCAAACAAATTGCCGGTATTGTTTTGCAGTTTCAAAATGGTAATATCAATTTAGGAATGTATTTACATCAAATGTTTGACGCATTACCTACTTTTGTGACTAATTTTTTAAAGCATCAAGGTCTAGATGATTTTAATGCTTTCCAAGCCAAGCTAGTGAGTTTATTGGCTCAGGGTAGTCAAGCGATTGCTTCTCAAACCATAAGCATAGGACAAAACACTTTTGATTTTGTAATGAATGTTTGTGTGTCTTTATATTTGGCATTTTTCTTAATTCGTGATGGAGACCCTGTTAAAGTGGCAATTAAACGTGCCTTGCCTTTAAATGCGGCTCATAAAAAAGAATTAGCAGATAAATTTACCACCGTAATTAGAGCTACTGTTAGGGGCAATTTAATTGTAGCTATTGTGCAAGGTGCCCTAGGTGGTTTGGCATTTTGGTTTTTAGGAATAAATGCAGCTTTAGTCTGGGCCGTGCTAATGGCTTTTGCCTCTTTGTTGCCTGCAGTTGGTGCGGCATTAATTTGGATTCCAGTTGCTATTTATTTAACTGCCGTAGGACTGACTTGGCAGGCAGTTGCTTTAACCTTGTTTGGTGTATTTGTTATTGGCTTGGTCGATAATTTATTACGTCCACAATTGGTAGGCAGAGATACCGGTATGCCAGATTATTTGGTCTTAATTACCACCCTAGGAGGCATGGGTTTATTTGGTATTAATGGTTTTGTTATTGGACCTTCAATAGCTGCCATGTTTATTGCGGTTTGGCATATTCATATTCAAAAAAATATCGCCTTATTTGGTGATTCTCAAAGTTCTGCTCGTCTTTAGGCCATACGAGCTAGAGGGTGTTTTTATTGATAAAAAGACCCGTCCTTCAAACGAAGTGACGGGCGCTAAGTTGAGGGCTAATTTTTTTAGTCAAGAAAAGGTGTTTTGAATCTTGACAGTTTTGTCTTCAACCTTCCAACGAATAGGATGCAATGCAATTAAATTGGCTTGATGAGTAATCGAAACAAATGCTCCATTTTGTGATTGAGCTAGTTGTATTAATTGTTGGTATAAAAATTGTTGTGAATTTTCATCTAAAGCACTAGTTGCCTCATCAGCAAAAATCCAGGCAGGTTTTTTTAAGAATACCCTAGCAATTGCCAAACGTTGTTGTTCGCCTCCAGAAAGTTGTTGCGACCAGTTATTTTCTTCATCCAACTTATTTTTTAAATCATCTAACTTTACCAGTTGCAAGGCATTTAAAAGTGCCTCATCTGAATATTGATGGCTGGTAGCCGGATAACTTAAGGCCGCTCTTAATGTACCGTTGGGTATATAGGGGTTTTGTGGAATAAACATGGCGTTTTGAGGCATATAAACCGTACCTTGGCTAAAAGGCCAAATGCCTGCAAGTACTCTAAGCAGACTAGATTTTCCGGATCCAGATGCACCAATTAATGCCACGCTATCGCCTGGTTGAAGTTGCAAGTGTGGACTACTTAATAAAGTTTGGCCATTGGGTAATTGAATCTCTAATTGAGAGGCTAGCATAATGGGCTCAGCACTTGTTTTATGTTGAGTAATTTGTGCATGAGCCCTCTCTATATTGTTATTAAAATCAATTAAACGATTGGTAGTGGCTCGCCAAGAGGCCAAGCTGTTGTAGTTGTCAATAAACCAGCTAAGTGAGTCTTGTACTTTGCCAAAAGCCGAGCTAATTTGTATGACCTGACCGAGCTGAATAGCCCCACTAAAATATCGAGGTGCTGCCACTAAAAATGGAAAAATAACAGCCGCTTGACCAAAAAATGAAGTGAACCAAATAAGTCTTTTTTGCGCTTTAATATAGGCAAAATAATTGGCAATTACGTTTGAAAATTGTAAATTGCTCAAGTTGTTTTCTGTGTTCTCGCCTTGATCAAGAGCAATCGCTTCAGAGTATTCCCGTACTCGCATAAGATGATGCCTAAAATTGGCTTCTACTTTTTGTTGCGCTACACTTAGTCCAGTTAAAGGGTAGCCTATATAGTGAGTTAACACACTGCCCACTAAGCAATAAACCAGTGCTGCCCACACCATAAAGCCGGGAATATTGAAGTGGTAACCTGCAATATCAAAAGAAAATGCGCCCGATAAACCCCATAAAATACCAACAAAACTCACCAAGGTAACTACCGAGTTAAGTAGTCCCATGGTGAGACCTACACTTTGGCTAGTAAAACCACTTATATCTTCTGTAATACGTTGATCGGGGTTGTCGTAGCTGGTGTTTTGGCTAGGAACTATTTGATTTTTATAAAGCTCCCATTTGTAGAAAGCTTGATGGCTCAACCAGCGCTTTAGTTGCTGCTTAGTCATCCATTCGCGCCAACGAATTTCAAAAACCTGTGTTAAGTAAAATCGAAATACCGCCACCAATATTGCTATAAAAGCAAGATAACTAAAGTGAACCATTTGCTGCCAAAAAATAGTGGCATTTTTTTCTTGGAGTGCGTTATAAAACACACCGTACCACTCATTAAAAAGCACTGCCAAATAAACCGAGCCTAAATTGAGCGAAACAATGGCAAATAATAATCCCCAGGCCTTGTATTTTTGTTCAGATTGAAAATAGGGTTTGGCAATTTGATGAACTTGTTTTAAAAAAGTCCAAAAAGAAATGTTATTTGTCATTTGTCATTCATTTCACTATAGAGATGAGATAATTTTTAAAGGCTTAGTGATTAGAAATGCCGCTTGCGACATGTCCTGCCGGAACATGCTCTGCAGCTGCATCAACATGCCGAGTTTGGTCATCAAAAAAGAAGTCGGGTTGGAACTCTCTTAAAAAAGCGCCTTTACCTAGGCCACCTAAAAACATTGCTTCGTCAATTTCAATGTTCCAACTCATAAGCGTGCGAATAGCTCTTTCATGGGCAGGAGCACTACGTGCGGTCACTAAGGCAGTGCGTATGCGCATGGCAGGTGTGCCTGCACTTTGCAAGAGGTTTAAAGCCTCTAGTAGGCCTTTAAACGGGCCAGGTGGCAGGGGAAGTGAGGCATTGAGCTTCTCATGTGCTTGGAAGGCCTCTAGGCCATTCGATTGAAAAATGCGTTCAGATTCATCAGAGAACAAAACCGCATCTCCGTCAAAAGCTATTCTTACTTCATTAGGGTAATTTAACCCTGCTTTTACAGAATGAGTGGCTACGGTAGCCGCAGCAAAACCAGCATTTAAGGCTTCTTTTACATCAGTTGAGTTGGCCGATAAAAATAAATTGGCTTGTAGTGGTTTAAGGTAGTGATAAGGGGGTCTGCCTTTGGTAAAAACGCCGCGTTCTAAAGATAAGCCATTGCTAATGGCAGAGCGAAAAACCCTTAAACCCGATACTGGGTCGTTGCGCGATAGAATTACCACTTCCACCAATTTTTTTCCTAGTT
>JALQUL010000120.1 GCA_023260735.1 Limnohabitans sp.
CTTTTTAAAATACATCAGGCTTTTTTAAAGTCTTGATAAAAAGCGACAGTTAAAGCTCTTAACCATTAGCTTACTCAAATAAGCCTAATGTTTGTGGCTTTCACTGCTCAATTTCCTTTTCTCATTTATTGGAGTTAATCCATGGATCGTCGTTCTATTATTAAACACGCTGGTATTGCTGGTGTGTTGGCTGCGGGTGTTGCACCTGCTGCTCATGCCCAAGCTACTATTCGCTGGCGCCTAGCATCAAGCTTTCCAAAAAGTTTAGACACTATTTTTGGTGGCGCAGAAGAATTTGCTAAAAAAGTGAGCGCTATGTCTGGTGGTAAATTCACTATTACCGTGGCTGCAGCTGGCGAATTAATGCCTGCTTTTGGCGTGGTAGATGGTGTACAAAACGGTACAGTCGAAATGGCTCATACCGCACCTTATTATTTCTTTGGTAAAGATGAAACTTTTGCTTTAGGTTGTGCAATTCCTTTCGGCTTAAACAGCCGTCAAATGAGTGCATGGATGTTTGAAGGTAACGGTTTGAAACTCATGCGTGAGTTTTATGCTGGTTATAACATGGTTAACTTCCCAGGCGGTAATACAGGTTCACAAATGGGTGGCTGGTATCGTAAAGAAATCAATACATTGGCTGACCTCAAAGGTTTAAAAATGCGTATTGGTGGTTTTGGTGGTAAAGTCCTTGAGCGTATTGGTGGTGTGCCACAAAATATTCCTGGTGGCGAAATTTATCAAGCCCTCGAAAAAGGCACGATTGATGCAGCTGAGTGGATTGGCCCATATGATGACGCAAAATTAGGCTTTGCTAAAGTAGCGCCTCATTATTATTATCCAGGTTGGTGGGAGGGTGGCCCACAATTAGACTTCTTTATTAACCAAAAAGCTTGGGATAGCTTACCAAAAGAATACCAAGCCATTATTGAAGCTGCAACTGCATATGCACACGTTGATATGCAAGCTAAATACGATGGCCGCAATGGTGCTGCGTTACGCGCTTTGGTCGGTAGTGGTGCCAAACTTCATCGTTTCCCTAAAGAAATCATGGACGCAGCATTTAAAGAAGCCATGGCTCTTTATTCTGAACTCAGTGCAAAAAATCCAAAATGGAAAAAAGTGTACACTGATTACGCTAAGTTCCGTGCAGATCAAAACGTCTGGTTCCGCTTTGCTGAAGCTAGTTTTGATGACTTTATGCAATCACAAAAACTCTAAATTAGTTTTTAGCTGGTAGCTACTCACTTTTTGATGACCTAACCCGCACTTGTTGCGGGTTTTTTTATGCTTTTCATTTGTTGAATTAAAGGCATGTAATTGGAAAAGCGTAATTCGTGAGTTGCCACTTGTAAAGCAGTCAGCAATCAAGTCGAATGAGTCAAAGAAGAAGCTGTGGGTTTTTAAAATGATAGGTTTTAGTGGCGAGCTGATTGAAATATTGACACTATTATTTTGGTTGTAGGGTAAGGCTAATTTTCAAATTTTTAGTAAAAATAGACCAAAAAAAGCCCACTTGAAAAGTGGGCTTTGACTTAAAAATAATTAAAAGTAAAAACAATTAATTAGGGTGATTTTTTCTCAGGTTGAAGTGACTCTTCAAGTGCCTTAGCAGGATCTAGAGCTGGTTCTGGATTAACGCTAGGTGCAGGTGCTAATTGGTCTAATGATGGCTCTGGAGTGCCCAATTGATTATTGAGTTGCATCATAATTTGATCATCACTAAGTGTCGCTTTTTGTTCTAGTCCACCTGTTACTAAGCCTGGGAAGGCAATAACTGCCGAAACCATAATTAACTGCAAAATAATAAAGGCAATAGAACCTTTATAAATTTCAGTGGTTTTAACTGATGCAATACGCTCACCCGTTACTCTATCGTTGTAATCTGATTTAGGTGCTACGCTACGCAAATAGAACAAGGCAAATCCAAACGGTGGCGTTAGGAAAGAGGTTTGTAAATTCATGGCGATAATAACACCAAACCAAATCATCACTTGATCGGGAGTCATGCCAGGCACAATACCAGGTAATATTTTTTCGGCAACAGGAGCCAATAAAGGAATCACAATAAAAGCGATTTCGAAGAAGTCAATAAAACAGCCTAAAATAAAGACCAAAATATTGACTACTAATAAAAAGCCCCATGCACCGCCAGGAATGCCTGTAAATAAGTGTTCGACCCAAATATGACCGTCAGCGGCGTTAAAAGTGAAACTAAATACGGTAGAACCAACCAAAATAAACAAAACAAAAGTCGCTAATTTGGCAGTGTTTTCTAGGGCTTGGTTAAGTAATGGCCAACTAAATTTACCCTTACCAATAGCTAAAATCATGGCGCCAAAAGCACCCATGGCTCCGCCTTCAGTGGGAGTGGCAATACCTAAGAAAATAGTACCTAATACCAAGAAAATAAGAATTAACGGTGGCATTAAAACAAAGGTGACTTGTTCGGCTAATTTAGAAAGCAAGCCTAGTT
>JALQUL010000139.1 GCA_023260735.1 Limnohabitans sp.
TTCGTCTTGGGCTGTATCATACTCGAAAAAACACACTTTTTTAAAAGTCTGCTATTTTTTTATTAAAAATTTTAAAATTACTTGAGTTTGACACATTCAATATCAAAATGATGAGTATCATCACTTAAGCTTAAAACACCCTCGTTAATAGTCGCTTGTAGGCTCATTGAACGTTGCGCCATTTGGCTAAGGGCTTGAGCTGTTTCACTGGGCACACGCCACACGTCTAAGTTGTCATAACGACTTAATTTATTTTTAATGCCATTCCACCACACCTCTGCTGGATGGGAATAACAATACACCACTACTTTGTCAGCGAGTTTGCAAGCCCTGCCAATAGGTTTTTCTTCGGGCTGGCCTACCTCTACCCACAATCTTTTTTGGTCAGTAAAGTCAGTTAATAACACATCGGGTTCATCTGGGTCAGAAAGGCCTGCGCCAAAGCCTAATTTGCCGTCTCCTGCACACAGCGTTTGTAGCTGATGGGCTTGGTAGGCCAGGGCTAACAATCGAATCATCATGCGCTCATCAGTCTCGCTAGGGTGACGCGCTAAAACGAGTTGGTGGTCAGCGTAATAATAGTGGTCAATGTCGGCAACTTGTACTGCCGCTTTGTAAATGGTGGATTTAATAGCCATATCAATTGTTTTTAGGGTGAAGGGGGTGGGCTATAAAAGCAAAAAGGCTTGGCACTGCCAAGCCTTAAAAATTCGATTGTAAAACACTAAGGACTCGAATGATGCACTCAAACCTGTTTTAAAAGTCTTTAAAACGCTAGATTTTATTTAGCGCCAGCTAAAATCCATTTGGCAAGTATTTGTAAGTCGGCATCTGATACATTGGGTTGTGGTGGCATTGGCACTACCCCCCACTTACCAGAACCACCCTTTTTAATGCTTGCCATGATTAAACTTTCGGCATTTTTATTAGCTGCATATTTTTCGGCAACACTTTGATAAGAAGGACCTACCAATTTTTTATCTGGAGCATGACAAGTTAAACAAGCGTTTTTAGCTGCTACTGCGCTGCTAGCAACAGCCATACCAGCGGTACTAGTGAATACAGACGCAAGAATAAGTACAGGGATCAACTTCATAAAAAACTCCTGAATTTTTTGATAAGCTATTTTGGAATGTATAGATAGTACCAAAATAAACCTTACCTAAGCTTTATAGGCCTACACTTGTGTTGCAAGTTGTAAGAACCTATGTGCTAAACAACGCTTGCACCACCAAAAACAAATTTTTAAGGATGAGGGAGACCCTTATCGGTGGCAACTTGATTACACACCAAACGGCACAAACTCACTATATTGTC
>JALQUL010000257.1 GCA_023260735.1 Limnohabitans sp.
ATCGCCGGTATTAATGCTTTAACTTCTAAAAGTTACGAAGGTCAATCGGTAGTGGTAATTGAATTTCAATTGCACATTGATGGGCGTAAAGCAGCCGAGGATGTACGCGAAAAATTAGCCTCTATTAAGGCAGGTTTAAGAACTGAGGTGAAAGAGCCAAGGGTCTTACGTTTTGATCCTAGTGCTAGAGCGATTTGGTCGGTTGCCGTATTACCCGAAGATAAAAACTCTCAAGCCAATGCAGTAGAACTTACCAACTGGGCCAATCAAACACTTAAAAAACGCCTAGAAAATGTCCGCGGAGTGGGTTCTGTTACGGTAGTGGGTGGCACCAAACGTGAAATTAATTTGTATTTAAACCCACAAGCTTTAGAGTCTTTTGGTATTACTGCGGACCAAGTAGTAAGCGCTGTAAGAAATGAAAATCAAGACTTGCCAGTAGGCTCTGTGCGCAATCTAGAACAAGACCGTGTGGTTCAAATTAATGCTCGCATGAAACGCCCTGAAGACTTTGCCAATATTATTGTGGCAAGGCGAGGCGGTGCAGCTATTCGTTTGTCGCAAGTAGCACAAATTAATGATGGAGCACAAGAAGCAGAGTCATTAGCCTTATTTAATGGCCAGCGTGCCTTGGTGTTACAGGTACAAAAATCACAAGACGAAAACACCATTCAGGTGGTCGATGGCTTAAATAAAGCCCGTGACGAAATGCAAAGTTTAATGCCTAAAGGTTGGAAACTAGAAAGCGTCACCGATGGTTCTAGACCTATTCGAGTAGCGGTTGATAATGTGAAACGCACCTTAATTGAGGGTGCTTTATTAACTGTTTTAATTGTATTTTTGTTCTTAAACTCTTGGCGCTCTACTGTTATTACAGGCCTTACATTACCTATTTCGGTAATTGGTACTTTCTTGTTCATGAATGCTTTTGGCTTTACCATTAACATGATTACTTTAATGGCATTGTCGTTATGCGTGGGATTATTAATTGATGACGCCATTGTGGTGCGAGAAAATATTGTGCGCCATGTACAAATGGGTAAAAGCGCCTTTAAAGCATCTTTAGATGGCACCCAAGAAATTGGTTTAGCCGTATTAGCCACTACCTTGTCTATTGTGGCGGTATTTTTACCGATTGGTTTTATGGGCGGTATTATTGGTAAGTTCTTTCACCAATTTGGTATTACCATTGTGGCGGCAGTGCTTATTTCTATGTTTGTGAGTTTTACCCTAGACCCTATGCTTAGTAGCATTTGGCATGACCCAAGTATTGACTCTCATGGTAAACCTGCTGGCCCCAGAAAAGGCTGGTATGACCATACTATTGGCAGAGTCACCCAGTGGTTTGATACTGGCACTACCGCACTTGAAAACGGTTATCAAAAAATC
>JALQUL010000285.1 GCA_023260735.1 Limnohabitans sp.
TTACCAAAAAGAGCAAAATCTAGCCATTATTACCCTCGATAATCCGCCTGTAAACGGTTTAGGCCTAAGCACCCGTATTGGCATCACCGATGGTTTGGCTAAAGCCCTTGCCGATCAAGAAGTACAAGCCATCGTTATTACCGGTGCAGGCAATGCCTTTTCAGGTGGTGCCGATATTCGTGAGTTTGGTTCACCTAAAGCCTTGCAAGAGCCAAACTTATTAAGCGTCATAAAAGCCCTTGAAAACTCCTCCAAGCCAGTAGTTGCCGCTATTCACAGCGTGGTCATGGGTGGTGGGCTCGAATTGGCGTTAGGTTGCCATTACCGTATTGCCGCTAGTGGCACTAAAGTGGCGTTGCCCGAGGTTAAATTAGGTTTAATCCCCGGAGCGGGTGGTACTCAGCGTTTACCACGAGTGATTGGCGTAGAGCCAGCCCTCAATATGATTGTTTCTGGCGAGGCCATCCCTGCCGAGAAATTAGCGCTTTTACCTGGTCAACAATTGTTTCAAAAAATGGCGACTAGCCCTGAAGCACTTTTACCCGAGGCCAAAGCATTTGCCCAAGAAATTGCCTCGGTAAGACCAATGCCAATGGTGCGCGATTTGCCTTGTAAGCACCCATTAGGCGATGCCTATTTTCAGTTTGCCCGTAATATGGTCAAAGGCATGGCTAAAAACTTGCCAGCCCCTTTGCAATGTGTAGCAGCTGTAGAAGCAGCCACCAAAAACAAACTCGATGCAGGTCTTGATATCGAACGTGAGATTTTTATTAATCTCATGTGGACTTCAGAATCTCGTGCCTTGCGCCATATTTTTATGGCCGACCGTGCTACCGCAAAAATTGCCGATATCCCATCCGATACTCCTAAGCGTGAAATTCAATCTGTGGGCGTAATTGGTGCAGGTACTATGGGTGGCGGCATTTCCATGAATTTTTTAAATGCAGGTTTGCCAGTAACGATTTTAGAAACCAAGCAAGAAGCCCTCGATCGTGGCGTTGCCACTATTCGTAAAAATTACGAAGCACAAGTCAAAAAAGGTAAGCTTAAACCCGAAGTGTTTGAAAAACGTATGAGCTTGTTAACTACAACTTTGGCTTATGAAGATCTAAAAAATGCTGACCTCATTATAGAAGCAGTATTTGAAG
Organism: Limnohabitans sp.; assembly: GCA_023260735.1. Lineage (GTDB taxonomy): Bacteria > Pseudomonadota > Gammaproteobacteria > Burkholderiales > Burkholderiaceae_C > JALQUL01. The sequence continues at coordinate 1,149 of JALQUL010000285.1, forward strand.
AAATGGGCGTCAAAGAGGCAGTATTTAAACAACTCGATGCAGTAGCTAAGCCTGGGGCTATTTTAGCAAGTAATACCTCCACCCTTGATGTGAATAAAATTGCTTCATTTACAAAGCGTCCACAAGATGTAGTGGGTATGCATTTCTTTAGCCCAGCCAACGTCATGAAGTTATTAGAGGTGGTGC
>JALQUL010000388.1 GCA_023260735.1 Limnohabitans sp.
GTAGTGAGGTGTTGTCCGTTAGAAGGATCTGTCACTTCAAAACGACTGGAGCCAGCGACCCATTGTCCGTTAATGAGAGCGTCTGTTTTTAAAAGGCTTGGATCTTTTAATTGTGCAAGCGGCGATGCTGTCGTCATGGAAGTCTCCGAAAATAATTCAAAAAAGGAACTCAACCCAAAGGTTGAAAAAAGACATAATTCAAGAGTGATTGGCCATTCGCAATCAGAATGCTAGGCAATCATTGTAACCAAGCTAGGGAAAATATGCTTATTTTTGATGTAGCAAATGCGACCGTTGCCACTAAGCTGTGCGTCAATCAATTGATTGCTTGATCCCAGTATCATGAATCACACAATGGCAAGGCTTGGTATTTCAAAAACAAATGATGCTTAATTTCTTCTAATAATGCCATTTACCATTCAGTTAATTGATGAGATAAACAATTTTTGGTTGAAGACAAAGCCAATTGAACATTGATTAAATTCTAAAAAATTCACCTCTTATTAAATCCTAAGAGGTGAATAGTTGAACAAATAAATGCCAGTTAGTACTTGAAAAATAAAAGCATTGGGCGGCTACCTTCAGTGGCATTTAGCCCGCATTTTGAATACTTTGATTGATAATTTTTAAGGCCTCATCAAATTGTGCTTGTGGAATGGTAAGCGGATATAAAAAGCGAATCACATTGCCATAAACGCCACAAGTTAATAACAGAAGTCCTTTTTCTAGGGCTGCTTTTTGAACTTGACTGGCAATTTCAGGGCTTGGAGCGCCGGTGCTGGCGTTTTTAAACTCGACCGAGCTCATAGAGCCCAAACCACGTACTTCAGCTACGTTAGGGTGATGAAGGTCCGTAATTGATTGACGCAGTTGTGCACCAAGTGCCTCTGAACGGGCTAATAAATTTTCATTGGCAATGACATCTAATACCGCATGTGCAGAGGCTACAGCCAAAGGGTTACCTGCATAGGTTCCGCCAAGGCCTCCAGGAGCCGGAGCATCCATAATGCTAGCTTTTCCGCAAACCGCTGAAAGAGGCATACCACCGGCTAAACTTTTTGCCATAGTGACCAAATCGGGTTTTACTGTGTAGTGTTCCATAGCAAACAATTTGCCAGTGCGACCATAACCAGTTTGTACTTCATCGGCAATCATCACAATGCCATGTTGATCACAAATTTCACGAATTTTGACCATTAAGTCGTTAGGTGCGACATAAAAACCACCCTCACCTTGAATAGGTTCAATAATAATGGCCGCTACTCTGGCTGGATCAATATCGGCTTTAAAAAGTTTTTCGATCGCATGAAGACTGTCTTGGGTAGTGATGCCATGCACTTCTGAAGGGAAGGGTACATGGAAAATATCAGAGGGGAAGGGGCCAAAACCTACTTTGTAGGGAACCACTTTGCCGGTTAAAGCCATGCCTAATAAAGTGCGACCATGAAAGCCACCGGCAAAAGCAATCACACCAGCACGACCAGTTGCAGCGCGGGCAATTTTGATGGAGTTTTCTACTGCTTCAGCACCTGTGGTAAAAAAGGCAGTTTTTTTGGCCCCATCAATGGGGGCAATTTCGTTAATACGCTCAGCAAGGTGTACAGAGCTTTCATAGGGAATAATTTGGTAAGCGGTATGGGTAAAGCAGTCGAGTTGGTCTTTTATGGCTTGTACCAAAGCAGGATGGCGGTGTCCCGTGTTGAGCACTGCAATGCCGGCAGCAAAATCAGTGTATTGATTGCCCTCAACGTCCCATACTGTAGCGTTTTCTGCTTTGGCAGCATAAAAATTGCACATGACGCCAATACCGCGGGGTGAAGCGTTGATTCTGCGTTGATTGATATCGGCGTTTTTCATGGAAATCCCTTCTTAAACTGTAAAAATAGAATTTTGCGATTAATTGGCCTCAAAAATAGTGCCATTTAGTTAAATAGGGTAGTGCCAATTGATAAATTACCCCACATATGCAAAATAACTCTTGCAACAAAGCTGCATTTTGCGCTTATGTAGCAGTTGCATCCACTAAAATAACGTGATTAAAAAGTTTTTTTAAAATATTTTTCTAATCTATTGCTCACTTATTTTTTTGAAGAAAGTTTTTGTACAAGTCACAAGCAGCAACTAAGTTTCAAACCACTTGAACAATTCATCCAATTACAAACTTAGTAATTAGACTGGACAGTTCAGAAATTATAAATTAATACATTTTCTAAATTAATTTTCTCTGATCTAGGCATGCCCAAAATTTGACTTTGAAAATATTGATAAAAGCGATGTTTTCTTCTGAGCCCAGCATATAGCCGACACGCATTCCAGCCAGACCGTATATTTTCGAGAAGGTGCGGGCAACAATAATGTTGTGGCCTTCTTTAATAAGCGGAATCATGGAATGCTTTGGGCCATCCT
>JALQUL010000467.1 GCA_023260735.1 Limnohabitans sp.
GGCAAATTGAAAACACTCCTCGCTCCGACCAATGCAATCATGGCAGGCCAACATGGCAACAATTGAGCATGAAAGAGTTAGACAAACTATTTTTAAGAGGACGTTAAGCATGAAGGAGCAAGCGAGCGAAGTAGCATCGAACGAAGAATTTATAAAGCGTTTAAAAAATAGTTTTAATGGCCGATTCATAGAAGATGAGAATGAAAAAGCGCCCTTTTTATTCGATTGGCGCAAACGTTACAAAGGGAATGCACTAGCCGTAGTACAACCCCTCAGTACCCAAGATGTAGCGGCTGTAGTGCAATGTTGCTTGCAACACAAAGTTGCCATTGTGCCTCAAGGCGGTAGCACTGGATTAAGCGGCGGCTCTGTGCCCAACCCCAATGGCAGAGCGATTGTGCTCTCGCTGGTAAAACTCAATCAAATCAGGCAACTTGATATTGCCAACAATACCATTACAGTAGAGGCTGGTTGTATTCTTGAAAATATTCAGCAACAGGCCCTTGCCAATGATCGTTTATTTCCCTTAAGTTTGGCCTCTCAAGGCACTTGCACCATTGGAGGAAATTTATCGAGCAACGCTGGGGGAGTTCAGGTTTTACGATATGGCAACGCTAGAGCACTTTGTTTAGGCCTAGAGATTGTCACTGCGAATGGAGAAATATGGAATGGCTTAAGGGGATTACGTAAAGATAACACGGGTTATGATTTGCGTGATTTATTTATAGGTGCAGAAGGTACTTTAGGCATTATTACAGCCGCCGTTTTACAACTATTCCCTTTGCCTAAAAATAAAATGGTGGCTTGGCTTTCCGTTAACAGCATTACCGATGCCGTACGATTATTAGCGCTTGCTCAAGAACACCTCAACTCAGGTTTAAGTGCATTTGAATTAATCTCAAAAGCCTGCTTAGATTTAGTTTTACATCATTTTCAAAACTCCAAATCACCACTTGATAAAAGTTCTGAATGGAATATTTTGTTGGAATTGTCAAGCAGTGAATCAACGCATTCAGCTCAGCATCAACTTACGGTTTTTTTAGAAAAAGCCTTAGAACAAGGGCTAATTCAAGATGGAATAATTAGCCAATCAGAGCAACAAGCAAAACAACTTTGGTCGCTTCGAGAAAACATCTCCGAGGCACAAGCCAAAGAAGGGAAAAACATCAAGCACGATGTCGCCCTGCCAATTTCAAAAATTGCGGAATTTGTGGAAAGCACCGAAAAACAATTAAAACAAGCTTTCCCTAACATACAACTCATTTGTTTTGGACATTTAGGCGATGGTAATTTACACTTTAATGTGTCTTTAAAAAATAGTTTAAAAAATCCAGCGGCCCAAGAACAATTATTAGCTAATCAAGAAGCCATCAACCTAATTACCCACAATCAAGTCGCGCACTTAAATGGCTCTATTTCAGCAGAACACGGCCTAGGAGTTTTGAGGCGCGATGAAGCAGCTCGGTACAAATCAAAAGTAGAACTTATATTAATGGCTCAAATTAAAAAAGCCCTTGACCCATTTAATTTAATGAACCCAGGTAAGGTGCTACATCCAGACTTACTAATCTAAGCTTGTGTCTCTACCCAAGTGAGAGTGTCATTCACCCAAAACTTATCGTCACATCCAATTTTGAATTTTTAAGTTATTATAGTTAAACGCCCTCATTGCACTACTAGCATGTAAAACAAGCCAATTTATTAATTTTTATTCCTCAAGCTGTAATAGGTTTTAAAAAACTTGACTTGTATAACTTGATTTGTATCAACGACATTTTTATGATTGATTTTTTATTCTTAGGCACTTCTTCTGGAGTGCCTACCGCCTACAGAAATGTTTCAGGGCTTGCCATTCGTTTGCACCAATCAAAAGAATGGATGTTAATCGATGCAGGTGAAGGTACTCAGCATACTATTGCCAAAGCAAAGTTATCTTTATTGCAATTAAAAATGATTGCCATTACCCACTCACACGGTGATCACTGTTTTGGTTTACCTGGTATTTTAGCAAGTGCTTCATTAGCTCAGCGCAAAACCCCGCTGAGTATTATTTGCACAGAGCAAGTATGGCAATGGTTGCAACAAACCATTGTATTAACGGCTGTGCATTTAAGCTATCCACTTCAATGGATTGATGTCACTCAAAAAAACACACTTTTTGAATTTTATAAAAAACCTGATGTTGACACTAACAGCGACAACGCACTTCAAGCAAGCCTAGAGCTCAACCCAAAGCATTCACAAGCAAAGCAGCCCCCCACTAGTGGTAGTCAACTCAATATAAGTAGCTACCCCTTAGTGCACCGTGTACCAAGTTATGCCTTTGTATTTGAATTTCAAAAAACCAGCCAGAAAATGATGAATTTAGAGGCTCTAAAAGCGTTAGCTGTGCCTCGGCATTTTTGGCAAGTATTACAGCAAGGCAAAGATATAAAATGGAATGGTAAAACTTTATTGGCCACCGACTGGGTGCAACTTCAGACAACCGCTCTGAAATGGATTGTAGGCGGTGATAACGCCAACCCAATGGTCTTGGAACAAGCCTGTAAAAATGCCAATTTATTAATTCACGAAGCCACTTATAGCCAAGCTATTTTGGATAAAGTGGGTCCTGGGCCTATGCATAGTAGTGCAAAAATACTCGCTCAATTTGCCCAACAAGTCAAACTACCGAATTTAGTACTGACCCATTTGAGCGCCAGATATCACCACCCCAAAGGCGAAGCTGAAATCTTAAATGAGGCACACGACTTTTATAAAGGAAACAGTTGTATTGCCCGGGATGGGCAAATTTATACCCTATCAGAAAACGGGCAATTTCAGTTGAGTTCAAGTTTTTTTCATCATTAACGTAGGCTCAAAACCTACTGTTTCAATAAAGCTAATAAGCATAAAAAAAGCCTTGATAAACTTCAACAGATTACCAAAGCTTTTAATTAATAAGTTACTTTTAATTTTTAAATTAAAAGCCGGTTCATTAAAATTAACCCATGTGCAAGCCACCGTTTACAGAGAAATCCGCACCAGTAGAATAGCCGCCCTCATCAGAGGCCAACCAAGCAATGATTGAGGCGATTTCTTCAGGACGACCTAAACGCTTGACTGGAATAGTGCCTACAATTTTGTCAAGCACATCCTCACGAATGGCTTTCACCATATCGGTACCGATATAACCAGGGCTTACTGTATTCACAGTAACACCTTTGTTGGCCAATTCTTGTGCCAAAGCCATAGTAAAGCCATGCATACCTGCTTTGGCAGCAGAATAATTGGTTTGACCTGCTTGACCTTTTTCACCATTCACAGATGAAATATTGATAATTCGGCCAAAACCACGCTCTACCATATCACCTACTACTTGCTTGGTAACATTAAACATAGAGTTAAGATTGGTCTCAATTACTGCATCCCAGTCTTCACGTGACATTTTTACAAACATACGATCACGGGTAATACCAGCATTGTTCACTAACACGTCAATAGGGCCATGCTCTGCTTTTGTTTTAGTAAAAGCTTCTACTGTGGATTCCCAGTTACCCACATTGCCGCTTGAGGCATAGAATGTATAACCTAATTCAGCTTGTTCGGCGATCCATTTTGCATGGTCACGGGTTGGGCCACAGCCTGCAATAACCTTAAAGCCTTCTTTATGAAGACGTTGACAAATTGCGGTACCAATACCACCCATACCACCGGTAACGTAGGCTACTTTTTGACTCATTTTGTTCTCCTCTTAGGTTGAAAATAATATACAGAAGTAATCGCTCAACCTGCTTGCGCTTTTCCAATTACTTCTGTTGAAAATTCTTAAATACGCTCGACTGTTAAAGCCACACCCATACCGCCACCAATACACAATGCAGCTAAACCTTTTTTAGCATCGCGGCGTTTCATTTCATGTAGCAAGCTGACTAAAATACGGCAACCTGACGCACCAATAGGATGACCTAAAGCAATTGCACCGCCATTCACGTTGACCTTAGAAGAATCAAGTCCTAACTCTTGGTTCACCGCGCAAGCTTGGGCTGCAAAGGCTTCGTTTAACTCGAACAAATCTACATCTTGTGCTGACCAACCAGCACGCTCTAAGGCTTTTTTACTTGCAGAAACTGGGCCTAAACCCATTAATGCAGGGTCAAGACCACTAGTAGCAAAAGAAGTAATACGTGCCAAAGGTGTAAGGCCTAATTCTTTTGCTTTGTCGGCTGACATCACCACTACTGCAGCAGCGCCATCATTCAAACCAGACGCATTACCTGCGGTCACGCTACCGGCTTTATCAAAAGCTGGACGTAAACCAGATAAGACTTCAGAAGTAGTTTTACGGTTAATAAATTCATCGGTGTTAAAAACAATTGGATCACCTTTTTTCTGCGGTAAATTAACACCTACGATTTCATCAGCAAATTTGCCAGCATCTTGAGCCGCTGCCGCTTTAGCTTGAGAAGCAGCTGCCAATGTATCTTGCATTTCGCGAGAAATTGAATTGGCTTTGGCCACATTTTCAGCGGTAATACCCATGTGATAATGGTTATAGGCATCCCACAAACCGTCTGTAATCATGGTATCTACCATTTTCCAATCACCCATACGTTGGCCATCACGAGAACCCAATAAAACATGAGGACTTGCGCTCATATTTTCTTGACCGCCTGCTACTACGATTTCACTATCGCCGTAGGCCACTGCTTGAGCCGCTAACATGACTGCTTTTAAACCAGAGCCACAAACCGCATTGATGGTTAAAGCCGGCGTTTCTTTGGCTACGCCCGCTTTCATCATGGCTTGACGAGCAGGATTTTGGCCAGCACCAGCAGTCAATACTTGACCCATAATAACTTCACCAATTTGGTCTTTTTGTAAGCCAGCACGTGCAATAGCTTCGTTAATGACAATAGAGCCTAATTCTGTGGCAGACACTTTTGCCAGAGAACCACCAAAACGGCCAATTGCGGTACGCACAGCTGAAACAATTACGATATCTTTCATGAATTTTCTTTCAAACAATAAACACACTAAAAACAAAATTATTTAATCAACACCAGTTCAGAACTTAAGAAATCTCTGCATTGGTATTTTTGTAAAATACAATTAATAAAATGCAAGCCCTTTATTCTGAGTAGGTGGGGAGCATTAATTAGTACTCGCTCTTACTTTCACATAACTACCTGGCGCTGGCTCAAGCGCTTTATATTCGGCACGGCCATAATCTTTAGGTGCAGCTATTTGTTTGCCTGCATGGCCTTTTAACCACTCCGACCAATCGCTCCACCAGCTACCTGGTTTTTCTTCTGCATTACTAATCCAACTTTCGACCGACTCTGGGAATGAGTCTTTCTTACCAATCCAGTGACTACGTTTATTGGCTTGCGGAGGATTAATCACGCCTGCAATATGACCAGAAGCACCCATCACAAAGCGTTTAGGACCTTTCCAATATTGAGTAGTGGCATATGCACCTCCAATCGGCACAATATGATCTTCACGCGAGCCATACACATAAACTGGCATATCTAATAAATTCAAATCAATTTTTTCACCACAAACCTTGGCTGCACCAGGTTGGACTAATTTGTTTTCTAGATAAGTGTTACGCAAATACCAGGCGTAAAAAGGCCCCGGTAAATTGGTCGAGTCACTATTCCAATACAACAAATCAAATGGTGGTGGAGATTCACCTTTTAAATAATTGCCCACCACTTAATTCCAAACCAATTCATTGGGTCGTAAAAAACTAAACGTAGAAGCTAAATCCGAGCCAGGTAACAAACCACCACTGCCCATTTGCATTTCACGGAATTGAACAAAGGCTTCATCAATGAAAACATCAAGTACGCCAGTGTCTTTAAACTCTAAAAGAGTAGTTAATAAAGTGACTGAATCAACTGGTTTTTCTCCACGCGCTGCTAATACGGCCAAAGCGGTACTTAATATAGTACCACCCACACAAAAACCTAAAGCATTAATGGTTTTGGCTTTGCAAATATCGCGGGTTACGTTAATAGCCTTAATGGCTGCATTTTCGATGTAGTCATCCCAAGTCTTGTCTTTGAATGAATTATCAGGATTGCGCCAGCTCACGACAAAGGTGCGGTGCCCCTGCGACACCGCATAACGTATGAGTGAGTTGGCAGGTTGTAAATCAAGGATGTAAAATTTATTAATACAAGGGGGAACTAATAAAAATGGTTTAGCGTAAACCTTTTCGGTAAGTGGCTTATATTCCAGTAATTGAAAATATTCATTTTCAAATACGACAGCACCTTCTGTGGTCGCTACATTTTTACCCACTTCAAATGCCGCTTCATCCGTCATGGAAACATGACCTTGACGCAAATCGTGCACTAAATTTTGGATTCCCTTGCTAATACTCTCGCCTTTGGATTCAATGGCTTTTTGTTGGGCATCTGCATTAAACGCTAAAAAATTGCTTGGAGCACTCGCTGCCAAGGTTTGCTCTACCGCAAAACGCATACGCATACGAGTTTTTTCATCGGCTTCTAAGGCGTCCACCATACCCATCATGGCTTTGCCATTGACTAAGTATTGTGCGGCAGCAAAAGCGGCAATTGGGTTTTTAGCCCACGCATCGGATGAAAACCTTTTATCCTTAACTGTAGGATTACCTTTTAAACTGGTGCTCCAGAGTTCAGAAATTTCTTGCAAATATTGCTTTTGAACCTGAGAGAGTTTTTCCTCTGAAAATTGCAATGCGGCTTTTGATGAAGCATCTGCAATAGGTGATTTTTGTAAACCCTCTAACATGCCAGCTAGGCCATGTTGAAAACTTTTTTGCATCTGCTGGACTGAATTTGTCCAATCTAAGTTAGCTACCATCATCATCCTCTTAAACTGTTGTCATAATAAAGACTTGGGCAGTTAGCCCATCACCCTCAACCATTATTGGACTCTCTTCTTACATGTACCTTGTAGCTATCGCATGGATGTACGTAGTCGTACTCATGGCTTTTGCCGAAGCCACCAACACAACAGGTTCTATCTTAGGAGCTATTGTGACCTTAATTTGCTATGGATTTTTACCATTAGCATTAGTGCTTTACCTAATGCGCACGCCCCAAAGGCGCAGAAAAAAGAGGTTTGAAGAACAGTCACAGGGTTTACCCTCGGAAAATACTAACCGCCATTCTGCCGGTACTTCCCAAGAGGACAGCATCTCTGCGGTGAGAAAAGAATAGTTTTGGGTTAGAAAATGTACACCAAGTTAAGCTAGAGTCGTTTCCGAAACATAAAATATTTTTGTTTTGTTCTAGCTTTTCTCTAGCAATTCCAGCTAAATCAGCCCTCCACTTACCATTTTCTTGCTTTTGAAAAAACCTCGCATAATTTATTTTGGATACATTTTTCAAATTACTCGCTAAAAATGCGTCTAACACCTCTTCTCCCACCTCAAATGCCTGCGGTCCTATACAAGGGCCCAACCAAGCGTAAATCTTTTCTAAGCCCTTTGTTGCTAATGCCTTGTGTTGAGCCTCTAGCTTTGCGACAGTTACCTCTAGTACACCGTTAAGCAAACCTCTCCAACCTGCATGAGCCGCCCCTACTATTTGGCCGTCTTGTGTACAAAATAAAACTGGCAAACAGTCTGCAATCATAATAGTGCAAGATTGCAATGGTATGTCAGTAAAACAAGCATCGGCTTGATATAAATCAGTTATGCTAGGCTCCATATAAACTATGTCGATACCATGAACTTGTTTTAAATATTTCATATTCAAACTCAATGGGGCCATTAATTCAGAAGTACACAGTGCTTGCATACAGGCTTCCCAAGACTTTCTGTTTTGTGCTACATGCTCTGGCTTATCATGTACATGATCGCCTAAATTAAAACCATTAAATGGAGCTTGTGACACACCAGGAGAGGTCAAACGGGTGGACATTGCAGCATAAACATGGCTGGGGGCAGGCCATTGCGGAATAATTACATCTTTAATAATCTTCATTCATCATGACTTAGTAAGTAGGTGGTAGCTTAAGAAGCCCAAC
>JALQUL010000038.1 GCA_023260735.1 Limnohabitans sp.
ATTCAAACACAATCTTTTTATCTGATTATTATTGATACTGGATTACCAGTTTTGAATGCATATGAAGTTGTTAAACAAATGACTCTCAATTCGGTCATCAATAAAACAGCAGTCATTTTGTTGGCCGACCACAATGAGGTGGATGAGCTTACTGAAGCAGTGGAATATGGCAACTTAGACTACCTCACTAGACCAATTAATACCCGCGAACTATTAACCCGTATTAATGTGCATTTAAAAGCCAACCATCAAGAAAATCAAAGTCGTAATGCATTAGACGCCTTTGGTTATGCCAGCATTATGGTCAGCGTTACGAATGGCAAAATTTTATGGAAAACACCTCTTGCGAATGAACTACTAGCTCAATATTTTGAAACAGACAGTATTTTTATTGCGGCTCTGGTACATGACTGGTTAAAACGTGAAATTTTTATTAAACACTCACTAAGCGACAACAGTATTAAACCAGCCGATTTAAAAATTAAAAAGGATACGGGACAGCTGTCGTTTCAATTACACAGCCAAGTAGAAGATGATTGTTATTTAGTAGTCATGCGAGAAAGCTCTGACTCCTCTCTTATCACTGCTATCTTGCATGAATTTAAATTAACACAACGAGAAGCTGAAGTTTTATATTGGCTTGCCAAAGGCAAAACCAATCGTGATATTGGCGACATTATTGGAGCTAGTGCAGCTACGGTTAAAAAACATTTAGAGCGTGTTTTTAGTAAGTTGGCAGTAGAGACCAGAACCTCTGCTGCAGCGATGGTGATGAACCGTATAAATGCTATTCGTTTTTAGACTTTTATTTGTTCTCTTAGCAGGTATTGATAAAGATGGCTACGACCAATGTCGTATTTATCAAATGTATTAAAAATTTTAATATTCAAGTGTCAGAAGTGATGAACGAACAAAATGATTTGTATGACCCTTTTAATTAATAGTTTTATTTTTGCTTGGAGTTAACCATGAAACGTAGATTTTCCCTTAAAGCAATTGTTGCAACAGTTGCAATTTTAGGTTTGAACGCAGTACCCGCTTGGGCCGCTGACACGATTAAAGTGGGTGTTCTCCACAGTCTTTCTGGCACTATGTCAATTTCCGAAACGGTTTTAAAAGACACCGTCTTAATGGCCATTGATGAGATTAATGCAAAGGGTGGCGTTTTAGGTAAAAAATTAGAACCTGTAGTAGTAGACCCAGCATCTAATTGGCCTTTATTTGCAGAAAAAGCCAAACAACTTTTAACCCAAGACAAAGTAGCGGTAGTATTTGGTTGTTGGACTTCTGTTTCTAGAAAATCAGTTTTACCTGTATTTGAAGAGCTTAATGGCTTGCTGTTTTACCCTGTTCAATACGAAGGTGAAGAGCTCTCTAAAAATGTTTTTTATACAGGTGCAGCACCTAACCAACAAGCAATTCCTGCAGTTGAATATTTAATGAGTAAAGACGGTGGTAATGCAAAACGTTTTGTTTTGTTAGGTACTGACTATGTCTATCCACGTACTACCAACAAAATTTTACGCGCTTTCTTAAAAAGTAAAGGTGTTAAAGATAGCGACATTGAAGAAAAATACACGCCGTTTGGCCATTCCGACTACCAAACCATTGTGGCAGACATTAAGAAATTCTCTGCAGGCGGTAAAACAGCTGTTATTTCCACTATTAACGGTGACTCTAATGTTCCTTTTTATAAAGAATTAGGTAATGCTGGTTTAAAAGCAAAAGATGTACCTGTTGTAGCATTCTCTGTGGGTGAAGAAGAACTTCGCGGTGTAGATACCAAACCATTAGTAGGCCATTTAGCTGCATGGAATTATTTCATGAGCATTAAAAATCCTGCCAATACAGAATTTACGGCTAAATGGGCTGCTTACGCAAAAGCCAAAAATATTGCTGGTCATAAAGACAAACCACTTACCAACGATCCAATGGAAGCCACTTACATCGGCATCAATATGTGGAAACAAGCAGTTGAAAAAGCTAAATCAACTGATGTAGATAAAGTGATTGCTGCAATGAGCGGTCAAACATTTAAAGCACCAAGTGGCATTACTAGCAAAATGGATGAAAAAAATCATCATTTGCACAAGAGCGTATTTATTGGTGAAGTCAAAGCTGATGGCCAATTTAATGTAGTTTGGAAAACACCAGGCCCAGTCAAAGCCAAACCATGGTCACCTTATATTGTGGGTAATGACAAGAAAAAAGATGAGCCAGAAAAAAAATAATCTAACTTAAATCAAAAACCACGCTTGACTGAAGTCAAGCGTGGTTTCTTGCATTTTTTGAAATATTTTCTTGAAGGGTCATTATGACAAAGCGTTTTTTTATTGCTCTGTATTTGTTGTTTGCTAGTTATACATTAAGCTGGGCAATGACAGAAACACAGCTCCGATCGATTGCCGAAGGTGAAAGTGACGCACGAATTGAGGCCTTACACCTTGCAGTTCAAGCTAAACCAGCTCTATTACAAAACTTTTTAACTGCCTTGTTAAACGATGAAATCAAACTCACCGCAACTCACGTTGTAGTAGTAAAAGAAGGCATAGCTTTACAATTTTTAGATCAAAAACCTGTACCCAGTACCACCGAGCTAATTGATATTGTGAATAACAATCGTATTCGCACAGAAATTGATTTAGCAATTGCACAAATAAAGTTAAGTTCAGTAAACAAGCAAGATAGAACTGATGCCATAAAAATGCTAATGCCAGAAGCAAGCTACGATTATTTAACCATCGTCACACAAGCCATTCGTACAGAAAAAGACCCAGCTATTACCGCTGAACTACAACTATTAAAAGCATTGATTCAACTGCACAGTAATGCAGCTAGCGAAAGACTACAAGCGGCACAACAATTAAGCCAAAACACTGATGCCAATACCAAGACCCATTTAATTAAAGCTATCGAAGAAGAAAAAAATAAACAAGTCAAAGAAATAATGCAAGTTTCTTTAGATGCGATTCAAAAATCGCTTTCTAGAAGTGAAAAAGTGGCTCAAGTATTTTCTGGATTAAGTTTAGGTTCGATTTTACTTTTAGTCGCCTTAGGCTTAGCAATTACCTATGGCTTAATGGGTGTCATTAATATGGCGCATGGCGAGCTCATGATGATTGGTGCTTACGCCACTTATGTGGTACAAAATATTTTTAAAACTCTTCTACCTGAATATTTTGACTTTTATTTAATTGCTTCTATTCCAATTGCATTCTTAAGTGCAGCCCTAATGGGAATCATTTTAGAGCGAACTGTTATTCGGCATTTATATGGTCGACCACTAGAGACATTATTGGCTACGTGGGGTATTAGTTTGATTTTAATGCAGTTAGTGAGAACTATTTTTGGCGCACAAAATGTTGCCGTTGAAAATCCTAGTTGGATGAGTGGTGCATTACAAATTAGTAATAGTTTACAACTCCCGATGAACCGAATTTTTATCATTGTTTTTGCCAGCTTGGTTTTACTTGCAATGGTGCTGGTGATGAACAAAAGTCGCATGGGCTTATGGATGCGTGGAGTAACACAAAATCGTACGATGGCTGCTTGTGTTGGGGTCAAAACCTCTTTGGTTGATGTATTTGCTTTTGCCTTAGGTTCTGGTATTGCTGGCCTTGCAGGCTGTGCACTGAGCCAAATTGGGAATGTCGGCCCCGATCTTGGTCAAAGCTATATTGTGGACTCATTTATGGTGGTGGTATTAGGCGGAGTGGGACAACTGACTGGAGCAGTGGTAGCGGCAATGGGACTTGGTGTATTAACTAAGTTTTTTGAAGCCTGGCAAGGTGCAGTATTGGCAAAAATTTTTGTACTCGCCATGATTATTATTTTTATTCAACGTCGCCCACAAGGTTTATTCGCCCTTAAAGGCAGAAGTGCAGAGGCTTAAATTATGAGTATTTCAAACTCCTCAATACCTCAATTGAATTCTATTTCTACCCCCAATATGAGCTCTATTCATTATCCACAACGCCAGCTACTTAGCCCTCAAGCCTGGATGCTATTTTTGCTGAGTTTAATGGTGTTATGTGTATTAGTTCCCATTTCTAACTTGCTTATTCCGAGCGATAGTGTGTTTCACTTGAGTGATTATGCAGTTGGATTAATAGCCAAAATAATGTGCTACGCATTGTGCGCTTTAGCGATTGATTTGATTTGGGGTTTTACGGGAATTTTATCTTTGGGACATGGTTTGTACTTTACCTTAGGTGCCTATGCAATGGGTATGTATTTAATGCGTCAAATTGGCCTAGAGGGCAACTATAAAAACCCACTACCTGACTTTATGGTTTTTTTAGATTGGAAAGAGTTTCCTTGGCACTGGGCACTTTCTAATCATTTTTTTGCTAGCCTGTTATTAGTTTTTGTTTTACCTGGTTTAGTCGCATTTATTTTTGGTTATTTTGCATTTAGGTCCCGTATTAAGGGGGTTTATTTTTCGATTATTACCCAAGCAATGACTTTTGCTGCCATGCTTTTATTTTTTAGAAATGAAACAGGTATGGGTGGTAATAACGGTTTTACAGATTTCAAAAAAGTATTGGGTTTTCCAATTGCAACCCAAGAAACCAGAATGTTTTTATTTGTATTAACCAGCCTTATTTTATTAGCTAGTTTTTTAATCGCTAAAAAAATTGTCAACTCTAAATTTGGCCGCGTTTTAATGGCTATTCGTGATGCTGAATCGAGGGTGATGTTTTGTGGTTATAACCCTATCACCTACAAGCTCACTATATGGGTTGTCTCAGCCATGATATGTGGCCTTGCAGGTGCTTTATACGTTCTGCAGGTCGGTATTATTAATCCTAGTGAAATGAGTCCAGCCAACTCGATTGAAATGGCGGTTTGGGTGGCGGTGGGTGGCAGAGCTAGTTTAGTTGGCCCTATTATTGGTGCATTTTTTGTAAATGGTGCAAAAAGTTGGTTAACCGTTGTAGCTCCAGAAATTTGGTTATTCGCACTGGGTAGTATTTTTATTATTGTGACCTTGTATTTACCAAAAGGTATTGTTGGTTGGTGGAATGAAAAATTCAAAGGAGCAAATAAATGACCCCCGATCTTATGATGGAAGGTACTGAACGTTTGACAAAAATGCAAACTCAGCGAAAGCCTAATAGCAAAACTGAATCTGGTGATAGGCAAGCTGCGTTCTCTAGGGTGTTAGACCCAGAACATCTTGATATGACTCATGGCCAAATTTTATATTTGGAGGATGTATCAGTTAGTTTTGATGGTTTTAAAGCCATTAATCAATTATCTTTGCAAATTGCAAAAAATGAACTCCGCTGTATTATTGGCCCAAATGGGGCAGGAAAAACCACCATGATGGACATTATTACGGGTAAAACTCGTCCCGATACAGGAGTCGTTTTTTTTGGCAGCACGATTGATTTATTAAGCTACAAAGAGGCGGATATCGCCAGACTAGGCATTGGTCGTAAATTTCAAAAACCAACCGTTTTTGAAAACCTAAGTGTTTTTGAAAATTTAGAACTAGCCATTCAATGCAATAAGAATGTTTGGTCCTCTTTTCGCTTTGTTTTAAACGGCGAGCAAAAAACACAATTAGAAAAAATTGTTGAAACTATCCATTTAAAAGAGAGGCTTCATGATGTTTCTGGTTTGCTCAGTCATGGTCAAAAGCAGTGGTTAGAAATTGGCATGTTATTAGCACAATCGCCCCAACTCATCTTATTAGATGAACCAGTAGCAGGTATGACTGATCATGAAACCGAAAGAACTGCGCAGCTTTGTTTAGAGTTAAAAAAATCACATTCATTGATAGTGGTCGAACACGACATGGGTTTTGTTCAATCCATTGCCGACAAAGTAACTGTGCTACACGAAGGTCGTGTTCTAGCGGAAGGTAGTTTTGCTCAAGTGCAGGCCAACCCACAAGTGGTTGAAGTTTATTTAGGACGATAAATGTTAAGCATTCAACAATTACATCAATACTACGGTGGCTCGCATATTTTAAGAGGGCTTGATCTTGAGGCAGAGTTAGGAAAAATCACGGTTATATTAGGTCGCAATGGAGTAGGCAAAACTACCTTACTCAAATCCATTATGGGCTTAGTACCCATTCGCTCTGGTGAAATTATTTTAAAGGGTCAAGCTATCCAAAAAATGCCTACTGTCCAACGAGCGTTAAACGGTATTGCTTATGTTCCTCAAGGTCGTGAGATTTTTAGTCAACTCACAGTAGAAGAAAATTTACTCATGGGCTTGTCGGGTAAAAGTGCAAAAACACCTATACCACCAGAGTTGTTTGAATTATTTCCTGTACTCCATCAAATGCGCAACCGAAGAGGCGGTGATTTATCGGGTGGGCAACAACAACAATTAGCGATTGCGAGGGCTTTGGCATCGGAGCCTAAAGTTTTAATTCTTGATGAGCCAACTGAGGGTATTCAGCCCAGTATTATTAAAGATATTGGTCGAATTATTCAGTTAATTGCTAGCAAAGGAAATATGGCAATTGTATTAGTCGAGCAATATTATGATTTTGCAGAGTCTTTAGCTGATAATTTTTATGTGATGGACAGAGGTGAAATAGTGGCACATGGTGCAGGCAATGAAATGCAGGCGCGTGGCATTAAGCATTTAGTGAGTATTTAAGGCGCCAAATACATTGATTATTAGCAATAAATAACTTTGAACTGAGCAACTACTTTATCTTTTCAAAGTATTCACCTCCTACTCAAGCCGTTTGCAACAAAACTCTTAAGCCCATTCCTGGCTGGGCTTGCAAGGCCTATTTTATTGGTTTTACATAGACCATAATCGGGGGGGGGGTGCGCTAAGGCCCCATTCATTTTTGCGCCAACTGGCCCAAATCAATTTTAATAAATTCATACTAGTTTCGGTAGTTGGGCTTAAAACCCTTACCACTACAACCTGTGAATGGGGACTAGTTACACCTGCGCTTGCACTCAAGTCACTCGCTTGAATTAGATCATAAGCCTGATCTAAAATAGTTTGGCGTTGCTCTTCTGAAAAATCGCTACCCGAAAAAAAATACAAGCTGGAGATAGTCGTAAAACCATTTAAACCCACTTCAGATTGCATTAATCTTTGATCAAGCCCATTAATGATGGCCTTTTCTAGCCATTTATGATTGAGGTTTATTTCTTGCTCAAATTGCCCCTCAACAAAAGGCAAATTAGATTGTTTTAAGCCCAAAGCAGTGACATCCCAAACCAAGGCTTGGGCACCTTCTGCTAGTTCAAGTTGAATCTTATTGCTTGCTAAACAATTATTGTACGCAATATTTTCTAGTGGCATCCATTCTAAAAAAGCTTGCTTGCCTAACCTTATTTGAATATTTTGCTGAGCTAATTGGCCGTTGGTTTTATAAAACCTTGTAGCGCCAGGGTTGGTAATTAATGCGTGAGTTTGATCCTGCATGTTTAGTTCAATTTGAATCAAGTCGCCTCCCACTAAACCACCTGGCGCATGAATTAACACAGTGTGACAGATTTTCTCGCCTTCAGGATAAAGGCTTTTTAAAACTCGTAAAGGGCCTAGATGTAAAAAATCACAAACCGTTTTTTGATTTTTACTGATAAAATTCAGTTTTAAGTTAGCATTCCAAGTCACTTGATTCCTTTGTAAAGCGAACATTTTTATGAGTAAAGCCCTAACCCCAACTAGTGCTCGACTTTAAGTACCATCCTTTAACATACCAAAAAAACCATTTTGGCGCCATGCCTCATACACCACAATCGCAACGGTATTAGATAAATTAAGACTGCGTTGATTAACCAACATAGGTAGTCTTAATCGTTGTTCGTTGGGAAAAGTGTCTCTTACGGTCGGTGGTAAACCGCTGGTTTCTGAACCAAAGCAGAAATAATCACCAGGTAAAAATGAAGTTTCAAAACCATTCTTACTACCCTTGGTAGTCATAGCAAAAAGTCGGGGGTGTGGGGTTTGAACTGAGTCTAAAAACACTTGCCAACTCGCATAACGTTGCACATGCGCATATTCGTGATAATCAAGACCTGCACGGCGCATATGTTTATCCTCCATAGAAAAACCTAGTGGTTCGATTAAATGAAGTTGACAGCCGGTATTAGCAGCTAAACGAATAATATTTCCGGTGTTTGGCGGAATTTCGGGGTGGACTAAAACAATATTAAACATCTCTCTATTGTCCAATAGAACAGACAATTTTTTAAGTATTGGCCTGTAAAAAATTGGCTTTATTTTATCGCCACTAGACTCAATAGCGTTTCTTGTTGTATGGTTAATGTTCTCGCTAATACCACTACTGAAATTTCAGCTACATCGGCATTTTGAAGGGTGGCACACATTGCTTGTATGGTAGCCCCAGTGGTTAATACATCATCTACCAAAACTATTTTCTTTTGTTTAATTAAACGGGTCTTAAAAGGATCAAGTTGAAATACATGGGTTAAATTTTTAAGTCTTTGCTCACGGTTAAGAGTAGCTTGTGCTGCTACATGATGAGTTCTTAAAATAATATCAGGGTATGATTTTTGTGGAGCCATTTTTTTTGCCAACTCAAATGATTGGTTATATCCCCGCTGTTGAATTCTTTTTTTAGATAGTGGTACAGGTAAAACAAAATCAGCCTGCTCAAGTTGCGCTTTAATTGAATTATTTTGCATTAACAGTCGACTAAAAAATGGCGCTAAATTAACATTTCTCTGATATTTAAATTGGCTAATAAGTTGATTCCACGGATAGCTATAGTTCAATAAGGCATGGCTTTTGTTTGGCCTATGTTTCCAATCGGTACAATCACAATGGCCGGCCAGTTGAGCCATTAAAGGTAAGGCACAAATGGTGCACCTAGAATAAGTCACATAAAACTCGTTTAAGCAATTATCACAAAGCACATCAGGAGCCCAGAGTTGGCATGCTAAACAAAGCGTCCTAGTCATAAGAAAGTTCTTTTGACCTGAGTTATTCCATTCTGGTTGCATTTTTGACCCTTTTATCCATCAAGATAAGGAGATAGACTTAGAAAATAACTTGCTTGACTGCAGGCTGACTGCTTTCTTGAAAAATAAATGGCAATATCTAATATTGCAGCGTTTTGTGCAAGCTTGATAGAGATTCCTTTAGCTAGTTCCCTTAAAGTAATAACCTTTCAAGCCCTATTAAAAACAATTATTGGGCAACTGGTTAAAATAGAATTATCATTTTAATCGAAATAATTATTTTGGGAAGATGTTTTTCCAAACTTTAACTCTATGAATTCAGAATTACCCCCACTCCCACCCACTATTGATGCATTAGCAGCTTATAGGCTTGAGCATCAATGTATTAATCAAAGCCCATGGCTAAATGAAGAAATTGGCAAACGCATGACCCAACGCTTGCAATGGATTAAACAAAGGGTACAAACAGGCCTCGATTGGAATGTTTTAAATGGTGGCACACAAGCCCATTTATTATTAAAACAACATAGTCCAAATACCCAATGGTTTGCCTGTGAAAGTACTGCTCAGCGGCAAGCCCAAGCCGAATTATTAATCAAGCCAGCAAGCCTTGGGGTTGGTGCTTGGTTGAAAGAAAAAATTGGCCGCATTTCATCTAATTCTGCCAACACCCCATTAAAACCTACTATCTGGCAAAACCCATCTCCGCGTAGTCTTGATATGGTATGGGCCAATATGAGTTTACACACCAGTAAAGACCCTTTAAGTCTTTTGCAAAAATGGCGTGAGCTGATTGCAGTGAACGGAATGTTGATGTTTTCTTGCTTGGGTCCAGACAGCTTAATGGAATTAAGAAATTTATATCAAGAGCAAGCTTGGCCTTCACCGTGTCAAGACTTTACTGACATGCACGATTGGGGTGATATGTTAATTGCGGCTGGTTACACTGAACCAGTCATGGATGTAGAACGTATTACGCTGAGCTACACCAGTGCCAAGGTTTTACTGCGTGATTTAGCTCAGTGGGGACACAATTTACACCCGCAACGCTTTGCCGGTTTAAGAGGCAAAAAATGGTTGGCACAACTAGAGCTAGCAATTGAAGAAAAAATTGCGGCACAAATGTATCAAGGGGGTATGCGCTTAACTTTCGAGGTCATTTACGGTCATGCTATTCAAGCTAGTCCCAGAGTTGCTGTCAAAGATACTAGTCAAATTAGTCTTGAAGTTATGAAACAGATGTTGCAACAAAAGCCCAATTCATAACGGTAAATAATAAAAAACCATCTATTTCACAATGAAATTAGATGGTGTTTTGTGATTTAAAAATGACTCCTTTGACTATAGGATTTTAGCGTTCAGCCAAAACCCTATTGCAAAAGAATTTAGCTTGGACGACGACGTGCGCCACCAGTAGCTGGACGACCACCACGGTCAGAGGCACCGCGACCACCAAAACTTGCACCTGCTGGAGCTGGACGACGTGCACCTTCTGCACGACCTTGTGGAGCTGTCGCACGATCACGTCCACCACCAAAGCCACCGCGATCACCACCACGGTCAGAACGAGCAGCAGGAGCGCCAAAAGATGGACGACCTTCAAAGCCACGATCGGCACCGCCAGCAAAAGCTGGTTTACGATCTGAACGGCCACCAAACGCACTGCGGTCTGCACCACGATCACCACCAAAACCACCACGTTCAGGACGCTCTGCACCACCCGCAAAAGCTGGTTTACGATCGCCACCGAAGCCACCGCGGTCGCCACCAAAGCCACCGCGATCACCACCACGTCCACCGCCACCAAAACCACGGTCACGAGAAAAACCACCACCGCCTGAACGGCCACGGCCACCAAAACTATCGCCACCACGACCTGCAGGGCGGGCCATTGGAGCACGTACTTTAGGCTCTAAACCAGGAATAGTCTCTACTGGCAATGTTTGACGGGTAAATGATTCAATATCGAGTAAACGACGACGATCACGAATTTCAGCAAAAGTAATAGCAATACCGCTACGACCTGCACGACCTGTACGGCCAATACGATGGGTGTAATCTTCAGCTTTCATTGGTAAACCAAAGTTAAACACATGGCTAATGCTTGGTACGTCAATACCATGAGCGGCAACATCGGTCGCCACTAAGAACTGTACTTGTCCATTACGCAAAGCCATTAAACGACGATTGCGCAAACCTTGGCTTAAAGCACCATGCAAAGCAATTGCGCTAAAACCAGCTTGTTGCAAATCGTTGGCTAAACCGTCACACTCAATTTGTGTGCTAGCAAAAATAATGGCTTGTTGAATGTTCTCGTCACGTAACCAATGGTCAAGCAATTGACGCTTATGTTGTGACGTATCTGCCCAATGCAAAACTTGGCGAATATTTTGATGACGCTCTTGAGGAGTGTCAATTGCAATACGCTGTGGATCACGCATGACGTTTTTAGCTAATTGCTGAATACGTGGTGCAAAAGTAGCACTAAACATCATGGTTTGTTGACGTTCGATAGTGAGCTGATTG
>JALQUL010000075.1 GCA_023260735.1 Limnohabitans sp.
TGAGTTCCAATAATAATCAACTTCTGCTTGGTCTTTGCAATTAATCACAAATGAAACCGATTCATTAAACTTAAAGAATGGTCCTGCTGCCAAAATATTAAATTCCATTCCATGAATTTCAATAATTGCAGTTTCAAATGCACCACCACCTACTTCTGGTGGATTGGTATATTGATGATGTTCTTTAAATTTGCCGTCCGTAAAAATAGAAAGGTAATACTGTGCTACAGCTTTGGCATCGGTAGTTTCAACCCAAATGGAAGGGGTAATTTTTTGAGCAATCATTTTTAGTTTTGACCTAAATTTTCAGATTGGAAAAAGTCATTTTATTAATGACAAGTGACCTTAGTCAATAGGTGTTTTTGAAGTTGGTTTTAGTGCGAATTTAATTCTCAGTACAACATTTATCCATTAATTTGTGTAATCTAATCGATTTGATTGAACTGTTTTGTTTGGCACTTTTTCAAAAGTGTGTTGTATTGAAGCAAGTAGTCTGGCCTTGCTAGTCATCCATTTCTCAAGTACAAAATAATAAACCAATAGGATTAAATTTTTATTTTTAAAAACCTCTTGTAAATATATTGGCATTGTGCCAATATATAGTCATAATTTAAATAAAATCACTTTGAGAAGAGGTAAAAAATGGATAGCGTTCTCAATTTCTTCAACTTACCGGCCGTCATTATTTTTGGTAATACCTTAACGACCTTAGAAGTTTTTGGTTTTATTACAGGCATTGTCGGTGTGTTGCTTACTGTTTATAAAAATATTTGGAACTTTCCAATTGGAATTTTAAATAGTGCTTTATTAAGTATCTTGTTTTTTAATTCCAGATTGTTTGCGGATGCAGGACTACAAATTATTTTTATTACACTAGGACTCATGGGCTGGTGGCAATGGATACAAGCAAAACATATGAACCATTTAGCAAGCACACAAGCATTAACAGTTAAAACTTTATCTGTTAAACAGCAAGTTATTGGATTGGGTATATTGCTAATTTTAGTTTTTGCCTTGTATCAGTTGTTAACTTATATTAAAGGTGATGTACCATTTTTTGATGCGTTAATTACAGCATTAAGTATTTCAGCACAGATTTTATTAAATAGAAGATACCTTGAAAATTGGTGGATATGGATTGCTGTTGACCTGATCTCAATACCCGTTTATTCTTACAAAGGTTTGTATTTGATTGCATTGTTATATGTGGTGTTTTTAGCTTTGGCAATTATGGGTTTAACTACTTGGAAAAAGACCAAGAAATTGTGAGCGTAAAAATGAATATCAATCAAACCCTTAGTAATACCTTTCATCACGGATTAGTAATTGGAAAGTTTTATCCCCCTCACCTAGGGCATTGTTTATTAATTCGTAATGCTGCTCTTGCTTCAAAAATTGTTACTGTTGTCGTTATGGCAAGTACTGCAGAATTAATACCGTTGCAAAGTCGAGTTGATTGGTTAAAATCAACCTTTGTAGAAGAAAAACATGTCCGAGTAGTAGGCATAGTGGATGATGTAGCAATTGATTATGAAGATGAAAATATATGGTTAGCTCATATTAATTTAATGCATTTAGGCCTTGAAATTGCCAATAAAAACTATTCGGATGCACCTCCAATTGATGCAGTATTTACCTCTGAAAACTATGGCACTAAAATGGCAAAATATTTTAATGCAGTGGCAGTTCAAGTCGATATAGACAGAAATTTAGTTCCTACCTCTGGCACTTCTGTACGCAAAAATTTAATTCAACAATGGAACTTTTTACCTCTGGCGACCCAAAGTGGATTATGCCACCGAGTAGTGATTGTAGGCGGCGAGTCAAGTGGTAAAACCACTTTAGCAAAGGCACTTTGTCAAGCACTTCAAAAAAGAGCTGGTGTATTTACTAACACCCAATTTGTTCCTGAGTTTGGTAGAGAATATAGTCAATTAAAGCTCAGGGTATTGCAAGGTCAAGCCAAATTTAATCATGAATTAAATATAGACAATAGGCAGTTAAAAATTCCCACCTTATTTGACTGTCAATGGTGGAGCGAAGAGTTTTTGCATATTGCCAAAATACAAACCAATTGGGAAAATCAGGCCTCCAAAATGGGCTCTCCCATTATGATTGCCGATACCGATGCATTTGCTACTGGTTTTTGGCATAAAAGATATATGGGCTTTGATAGCCTAGAACTAAATGATTGGATTAAAAATCTACCTGCTAGGTCTTTGTATATTTTACCCACAATTTCTGATGTTGCATTTGAACAAGATGGACTAAGAGATGGTGAGCATATTAGGCATCAAATGCATCAAGAGTTTCAATTAGCTTTGCAATCACAAAAAACCAAATGGATAGAAGTAAGTGGCCCTGTAGATCTTAGAGTCAAACAAGCATTAATTGCAATTGATCAATTGCATCATGCATTTGAAGAAATTACTTAAAATATGAATGAGTAATTTGATGAAAAAACCAGTTGACCTCACGGAAAAACAATATATAAGTCAATATAATGTTCATGACTTTGATGTGCCATTAACCACTGTCGATATGGCCATATTTGCTTTAATTGATCAAAAGCTGCATGTTTTACTGGTACAGCGAAATGACCATCCATTTAAAGGAGAATGGGCTTTGCCAGGAGGGTTTATTGATCTAAAAAAAGATAAAACAATTAACGATACAGCCCACAGAAAACTTTTGGAAAAAACGGGAATACATTCCCCTTATTTAGAGCAAGTTCAGACCATTGGCCAAGCCAAACGAGATCCTCGAGCATGGTCAGTCACTATTTTATATTTTGCGTTAATTGATTATTTCACCATTTCAAGCAAAGGGATTGTGCCAAGCAATGAACAAGCGCAATGGCATACCTTAGAGCAAGCGCAAAATTTGTCACTCGCTTTCGATCATCAACAATTATTAAATCTTGCAACAAGTAGATTAAGAAGCAAAACTCGTTATACCGCTTTGCCGATAAGTTTAATGCCAGAATATTTCACTTTGACTGAATTGCAAAATAGTTTTGAAATAATATTAGGGTATGAGCTAGATAAAAAAGCATTTAGAAGGCGTATTTTAGATGCAGGAATCATTAAGCCAACAGATATGAATAAAAGAAGTGGCAAGCGAGATGCGCAACTTTTTTGTATCAATCAATTACCTCTAGACTTTCAGTTTCCTAGGGCAATTTGATTGATCTCGAAAAGTATGAATTATTAGCCAGACTTTGATCAAACCTATTCCTTCATAGGAGCCGCTTAATTCAAAAACCTCTGAGCAAAAAACACATACACTGGAATACCGAAAATTAAATTGAGTGGAAAGGTAAGGCCTAGGCTAAGGCCAAAATACAAACTAGGATTGGCCTCGGGCACTGCATACCTTAATACTGCCGGTACGGCAATATAGGATGCACTAGCAGCCAACACCATTAGCAGTGCACCGTTACCACTTGATAATTGCAACAGGCCCGCTAATGCCAAGGCAAGACTTGCATGCACCATAGGACCGAATACTGCATAGCCAATTAATACTTTTGGTTGCTTTTTAATAGTGCCCAAATTTCTAGCCGCCATTAAGCCCATGTCAAGCAAGAAAAATGACAACATACCTTTAAATAAATCAACAGAAAAAGGTTGCATAGCCGATTTCCCAGCATCACCAGTTATAAACCCAATAACCATTGCTCCCAATAAAAGTAGTTGTGCGCCATCGGTAAATGATTCATGTAATACTTTTTTAATAGAAAAATCGCTTTGATTGGGCGTGCTACTATTGTTATTTTCGCAATTTTCATGAATCTGTTTTTTCCTCAGCATATTGGCAAAAACAACAGCCAAAATAATGGCTGGCGACTCCATTAAAGCCATTGCCGCAGCCATATGTCCACCATATGCAATCTCATGATTGTCTAAAAACTGAACAGCCGTCACAAAAGTCACTGCACTCACAGAACCATAAGTCGCAGCTATAGCTGCAGCATTAAAACCAGAGATAATCCGTTTTAAGAGCCAAAATCCTATCAAAGGAATAAAAATGGCTAAAACAATTGCTGCTGCTAGGCTAAAACCAACTTCGGCGTTAAAACCAGAGTCTGAGAGGGCAAACCCTCCTTTTAAACCCAATGCCATTAACAAATAAAGTGATAAAAATCTAGAAATGGCAGGAGGTATTTCTAGGTTTGATTTAATAGTACCAGCGATTACGCCAAAAATAAAAAATAAAATAGCGGGGTCTAATAAGTTATGCATAAGTATTCCTTTGACAGCATTTTAGTTTTGATTCATACTTTTGTAAAATTGATAATTAACACAAAATATATAGATAAAAATCTATGAATATAACTTTCAGACAACTTAGACTGCTTCAAGCATTGGCCGAAAAAGGTAGCGTGAGTGCTGCTGCAAAAGCCATGCATGTGACTCAGCCTACTGCTTCTATGCAGTTAAAAGAAATCACCCTGTCGGTTGGCCTACCACTATATGAGGTCATCGGTAAAAAAATTTACCTTACAGACATAGGCAAAGAGTTAGCGAGTACAGCACAAAGTATTTCCAGAACCTGGGAGTCTTTCGAGCAATTAGTAGATGCCACAAAGGGGGTGAAAAAGGGCAGGCTTAGAGTCGCAGTGGTAAGCACAGCAAAATACTTTATGCCAAAACTTATTGGTTCGTTTTGTAAGAGGTTTCCTGAAATTGAGGTTTCTCTAGAAATTTTAAATCGTGATGGTGTATTAGAAAGATTGCGCAGCAACCAAGATGACCTCTACATTATGTCTATGCCTCCCCCTGAGATCGAGTTGTCTGATATTATTTTTATGCCCAATCCAATTGGCGTAATAACTGCTACCTCAGACCGTCTATCTAAAAAAGAACTAATAAGCCTTAACGATTTAAAAAATCATCGTTTTATTTTGCGTGAGCCTGGTTCTGGTACTCGAATGGCTGCAGATCAATTTTTTGCTAAAAAAAAATTCAAACCCAATATTCGGCTTGAATTAGGAAGTAATGAAGGCATTAAAGAAGCGGTTGCGGGTGGTTTGGGTATTGGCATCATTTCTTTGCATGCCTTACATGGTCATTTGAAAGAGCAGGGTGTGAGTGTGGTAAATGTAGAAGGCTTTCCTGTGAAGTCGGCTTGGCATTTGGTGCACTTAAGTGCTAAACAACTATCGCCTGTTGCACAGGCTTTTAAACAGCATATGTTGCATGAAATTAAAGTTAAATAAAAACCTATGTAGCATTTAGAACCTTAATTACTAGGTGTATAAGCATTAAAAGCTCTGTGTGAATCAAGCTACACTCATCAATCATTTCTGCTAAAGCAAACAAAAAACGATGCACTACAAAATTTTTGTGCTATTGAGTCTGAAATTTTATTTCGGTTAAGGCCTTCATATAAGGATGAGTACGGCGTTCTGCAAACCCATCTACTAACAGCCCAACGCCACTAAAAAATATTAAAGCAATTCCTAAACCTTGGGCAAAATCGTTTTGTAATGCAAAGCGCAAAATCAGCCCTACTACTCCAAAAAAGCCCCATATAATTAAATAAAATTTCCAAGCATTATTTACTTTGTCCATTCTTTTAATTTCAGCTAAGCGAGTAGATTCTGGGGCAGATTGTACTTGAGCCTGCAAATGAAGTAATTGAGCAGGAGTGCGAAAACCAACTGTAGCACCAATAGTAGTCATTAATAAGCCCATTAACAAAAATGGAATTGCCACACCTTTGTTGAATGTTGTAATACCATCAACATACAGCCATCCACCAAACACTAGACTAAGCAAGCCAAAGGGTAAGATAAAAACTAAAGCTTCTAATTTTTCACCTTGAAAATAAACCATCATGGCGTCTAATAAGTAATAACTTGATTCATTCATTTGTATAAAGTCCCCGATATAAAAACACACTAAAAAGTGGGCAATTAATTTTTTATGCCAACAATTTACATTATTAATTGTAGGTCAGGCATTTCAAATAAAGGTAAGTAATTTATGCCAATTTGCAATCAAATTGTGCCAAATTAATTGAATATCAGACTTGAATTGATAGAGAATTGAAATATTGTTTTCATAAAATAAAATGTAGTCTATTGATATATTGACGGATATTGTAAAAATTAAAAAAATGTAAAAGTGTTGATTTCACTTTATTTTTTACCGCCTAAAATATCTTTGTTCTTTGATAAATGCATGATTAAAAAATCTATAAAGACTCTTACTTTGGCCGGTATTAAACGAGTTTCAGTGAGGGCATAAAAGGGTACTATAGGAGGGTGCCATTCTTTGAGTACACGTACCAATTGCCCCGCTTTTATTTCATCTTTTATTAACTCTGAAGACAATGCAACTATGCCAACTCCTTGAATGGCCAATTTACGTAACAAGCCAATATTGTTAGCTACGACGCTAGAATTGGTATGAATAATTTCTATTTTTTGAGTTTTTTGATGAACTAATTTTAAAGCTTGTTTGGAAATTCTTAGGCAATTAAACCGAATTAAATCTTGTGGTGTTTTGGGTTCACCAAAGGTTTTTATAAATTCCGGCGATGCGTAAAGTGCCAGTTGAGTATGGCCTAATTGCCTTGCAATTAAATGTTGTTCTTTAGGGTGTCCAATCCGAATAGCTAAGTCAACTTGTTCAGTAATTAAATCACTTTGCCTCGGAGTTACATCTAATTCTAAGCTAAGTCCAGGGTAGGTTTTTAAAAATTGTGCAATGATGTCGCTTAAATAAAGAATGGTGAAGTCCACTGGTACTGATGCTCTAATTAAGCCAGTAGGTTGAGTCAACATACCAGCAAGTTCTTCTTGCGCTAATTTAGCTTCTTCAATAATTTTTTTACAACGATCAAAATAGAGTTGGCCCGCTTCTGTTAGCTCGACCTTTCTGGTGGTGCGATTCAACAGTCTTAAGCCAAGTTCTTTTTCAAGTTCTGCAATTCGCCTAGATAGAGTTGAGTTAGGCATATCTAGTTTAATGGCTGCAGCCCTAAACCCGCCTGCAGTGGCCACTTCAACAAATAGATGTATGTTTCTAAAGGCATCCATAGTTGCTCCATTTATAGATCAATGAAACTCATTTTTACTATTTAATTGATTAAAATAGAACATTATACTTTCTTCTATTAGTTACTCATTTGGGTATAAAAGGGGAAATATGACACCAACATCACTAGCATCTACTACCACCATCTCTACAGACAACGCAATTAAAAATAAAGTTTTAATCGTTGGTGCAACTGGTTTTTTGGGTAGCAAAATTTTGCAACAATTAAAACAAAATACGCAAGTATCGGTAAGGGCGATGTCGAGACGTGGTGCTCCTAGTTCAGCTACTCACAATATTGAATGGGTAAGAGGAGATTTAATGGATCCAAAGTCTCTTGACCACGCACTACAAGGGGTAGATGTAGTTGTGAGCTCGGCTAATGGTTATATGAAAGAAACCATAGAGGCTGATTTTGCAGGTAATAAAAATTTAATTGAAGCAGCAGCAAGAGCTGGCGTAAAGCGTTTTGTATTTTTAAGTATAGTGGCATGTGACAAAGCTCCAGCAGTACCACATTTTCATGCTAAAAAGGTGGCAGAAGATTTAATCAAAGCAACCGGCATGCCTTATGTATTAATAAGAGCCCCCGCATTTTTAGATCAAAGTAAAGACTATGTAGCTGACGGCGTAAAGGCGGGTCGATTTGTAGCAGTTGGAGATAAAACCACAGCATGGTCTTATATTTTAAGTGATGATTTAGCGCAGTATTTGGCACAAGCTGCGAGTTACCCAAGCGATGAAATTAATTATCAAACCATAGATGTAGGATGGCGCGATGGGGCAAAAAGTCAAGAGCAGATGGTAGAACTGATTTCACAATTCACTAGAAAAAAATTGTCGTTCTGGACAATTCCATGGTTTATTTTTAAAGTGCTAGTGAAACCA
The DNA here is from genome assembly GCA_023260735.1 of Limnohabitans sp. Taxonomy (GTDB): domain Bacteria; phylum Pseudomonadota; class Gammaproteobacteria; order Burkholderiales; family Burkholderiaceae_C; genus JALQUL01. The sequence continues at coordinate 7,935 of JALQUL010000075.1, forward strand.
GTTCAGTTGTTTTCTGATTTAGCTTACGACCTTATACAAATGTTTTTATTTTTTAAAACCGGCCACTTTGTTGCCAATACTCAATTACAAGAGAAATTTTTTGGCACGGCACCATCTGCTAAAGAAGCGGTCAGAAAATGGGCTTTACTCAATCATATAGACCTGAAATAACAGATGGCTTAGTGTGTGAAAGCCCCAACACTTAATCGGTGTTGTTGGGCTTGTTCACTAATCGCTAATTTATCTTTTTCACTTAAGCGGTTTAAATTTTTAAGTTGCATTAACATACGGGGGTTTTTAGCTAATATATCAGCATGCTTGGCTAAATAATCCCAATATAAAGTAGTAAATGGGCAGGCGGTATTTCCAATTGAAACCGCTGGATTGTAACGACATTTTTTACAGTAGTTGCTCATTCTGTCAATGTATTTGCCACTCGCAATATAAGGTTTACTGGCCATTAGGCCGGCATCCGCAAATTGGCTCATGCCTAGGGTGTTGGGCAGCTCTACCCATTCAACCGCATCAATGTAAACACCCAAATACCATTGGTGTACCTGCTGAGGTTCAACACCTAATAAAAGGGCATACAGGCCTGTTACCATAAGTCTTTGTATATGATGGGCATAACCATGTTCAAGGGATTGTTCGATTGCATCCCCTAAACAAGTCATATCAGTTTTCCCCGTCCAATAAAACTCTGGTAGTTGATGGCTTGCCTTCATTTTGTTTAACTGCAAATATTGTGGCATTTGAGTCCAATAAATCCCTCTTACATATTCTCGCCAACCTAAAATTTGCCTGATAAAACCTTCTACCGCTTCAAGTGGGGCATGACCTTGTTGGTAGGCTTGTTCTGCTGCTTTTACCACCTCTTTAGGATTGAGTAATTTTAAATTTAATACACCAGAAAGATGGGAGTGGTAGAGCCATGCTTCACCTTCCCACATAGCATCTTGATATTTGCCAAAGTCGGCTAGGCGGTGTTGGATAAAGGCGTCTAAGGCCTGCAAAGCTTGTTTTCGATTGACTGGCCAGTTAAAGGTGTTTAGAGTTCCAGGATGCAGGGCTAACTTTTCATTTACCAAGTTAATAACTTCTTGGGTGGTGGTGTCTATAGCAAACTGGCAAGGCGCGGGTA
>JALQUL010000098.1 GCA_023260735.1 Limnohabitans sp.
ATCTTTAGATATTATGGAGTTAAACCCTGCATTTGATATTAAAAATAAAACAGCCGCTTTAGCGGTTGACCTGGTGGAGTCATTATTTGGAAAAACCACTTTAATGCGAAGTAAATAAGCAGATTGATCTGCTTATTGGGCTTAAGCAACTTTGGTAAAACTCCTCTTCAGTTCTAATAAGTTAAGTGTCTGGGTAGTTAATTGGGCAAATTTATACCCCTAAAATAAGTGCTTAGTGACTATTTTTTCCTTATTGTTGAAAAATGCCAGTGACCACAATTGCTATTGCTGTTTGGAATTAGGTAAGTTAGCTAGCTCATAAAAAAGAGGCAATTGATAGGTTCAATGGCCTCTTGTTTATTGTTTAAAATAGGTGCCATTAAATTTAACATTAATACCACCGCACACTGAGGCTTGTCCATCGGGTAATTTTTGTTCGGTGATACTGATGGCACTGTTATTGAATTGTTCGAATTTGACGATGCACTGTTTTGATTGTTGCATGGTAAAGCTAGTCGCTAAGTTGATGTTGCTGAACCCTTTAAGTTGGCCTATTTGTATAGGGCTTTGTTGATTATTTTGCCACTGGGCATGGCCACTAACATAAAGTTGACTATTTTGTAATACCAGTATAAAAATATGAGCTGGGTTTGTATTGGTTCTAGCTTGACGCAAATAGAAACCTGACCAGGGTTGTAGTCTTTCAACTTGCTTGTCTAGTAGGGTGAGCCAATTGATTTGTTCTTGAAAAAACGATTCAAAACATGCGGCATTTTTACAGCTATTATGGATGCTGGCCAAGCCATTTTGATATACCATTTGGATGGTTTTTGCTTGTCTAGATGCCTGAACTTGTTGCTGATACAAAGTATTCATTTGTTCGTAGAGTGCGAATGTACTCGGTTCTTGGCAAATGATTTTTTCAGGTGTATTTTTAGGACTTTGGCAATTAATGGGACGGTGGATTAGAGTAGTGCTGCTTGTAGTATGAGTAACTGTACTTGCACTTGCACTTGTGCTGGCGCTGTTGTTAGCTGCGTAGCTGTGGGTTAAGCCGCATAATAAGCTGACAAAGCAAAATGAATAAAATAAATGAATTTTCATGAGTTGACTCCTTGTGAAGTAAAAATCGATTAACGACGTTGCTCTAGGGGTGGGCTAATTTTGTTGGCCTGTTCTGGCGATGGTGAAAAAAACTGCTTGATAAGCTCAATTTGCTGTGGACTAAGTGTTCCTGCAAGTGCTTGGTTGGTGCTGTCGGTGCTGAATTTTTCTCGGCCTGTGAGTGTTGGTATTACTGAGGCATTCTGCAGTTGAGAGTAGTTATTAGGCGTGATGGTTTTATCTGGTGTGCTTGGTATAGCTTGAGGCGGATTGATCTCGTTGTTTTGGATCAATTGGCCAATCGCCTGAGTTATAAATGTTGGTAGTTTTTGCTCTAACTGTTGCTGAGCCATCTTGCTGAATTGTTGGCGTTGTTCTGCATTTAAACCAATGGCATCCATGAACTTCGTGCTTGTTTCTTGGAATTGACTGGCTATTTGTTGAAAAATAGAATCATGCTGACGTGTAAATCCAGCTGTTAGCGGTAAAGCGCTATGATTGTTATTGGTTGGTGATAAGTTGGAGGCAGCTGGGCTGTTGTAGTGGCTTACTTGCAGGTTTGGATGAGCTGAAACGGTTGGGCCATCATTGAAAAATTCAGGGGCTATCTTGAGAGTATTATTGGGTAGATGGGGGACGGGCGGGCCATTGCCGATTGGAGAAGATGGAGTCTTGTAGAGTTGAGCTGGGTCTTCCTTGCTAATGCGTTCAATATGGGCAGTGTTGAGTTTAATTAAATCTTTTGTTTCTTTTGGAATTCTTTGCTCTTGTATATTTTTTTGGATTTCAGGACTAGAACTGGTGAAATGTTCTGGAACATGATCTTTTTTGTATTGCTGAACTTTAACAATTAAGTCGAGGTCAGATAATTGTTGAACTTGCTGCGGGTTTAAGCCTGCTTCAGCGAGTGTTTTTTGAAAAATTGGCGTAGTTAACAAACCATATTGGGTGGCGGTGCTCCAGACTAAATCCTGTACTGCAGGCCCTCTAGAAGATAATTGAATACCGTTTTCTTGTAAGTTTTGCATTTGCCTTTCATAATGAGTAGTTTTGATAAACTGGTACTGATTTTCTTTAAATTGAGGGTCGGTAAGGGCTAGTTCTTTCCATTTTTTATCAAATTGTGTACTACCTTTCTCAATGTTATTGAATTGGTCGGCATAACGACCATGCGCTGGTGACTCTAAAAAATCATTGAGGGTTCCAGCACTTAGAGACAATTGAAAAGTACCATATGATTTTCCGCCGTTATCTCCCTTTCCATTTGAAATCGTGCCGGGGCCTCGCCTAGCCGATTCATATTTTTCTGAGGTGTCGCCAAGTTTCCAATTTTCAAGTTCAAGCAAAGATGAGTTCATGATTTCTCCAAAATTATATAAATGGGAGTTCATCTTACATCAAATTTATATTTTTGAAGTGTATTTTTGCTAAAAATACACTTTTTTTAGTGGTTTCAATTAATTTACCTATACGCTGTTAGCATTCGATATGGCCAAAATACACCCTGACACCCATTTTTCCTCTTTAAAACGCGCAGGCGCATATCGTGAACTAGAAGTGATCGATACGCTAGACTTAGCCTTCTCTAAAGATTTTGATATTTTCCACAATCTCGACTGGTCAGCTATGAAGGCTGGAAATCAGGCATTTGGCGAGTTAGATGTGGTGATGGTCTCTCCTCAAGGACATATTGTTCTATTGGAGGTAAAGGCGGGTCCATTAATTGTTGAAGAAGGTCATTTAAAAAAAGAATATAAAAAATTTGGTTTTGGACTACTCAAAGATGTTGGCCATCAGACCAAAAGACAACTAACAGCTACAAAAAACATGTTGGCTGAAAGTGGTTTTGAAAATCTGCATATTTCACAGTTTTTAGTCTTACCT
>JALQUL010000162.1 GCA_023260735.1 Limnohabitans sp.
ACTCACCGTGAAAGGGTGATGTCCTAGGCCTCTAGACGATAGGGTCAAAACCTTGGATAGTTTTAAATTGTTTTGTTATTAAAACAATTTAATAACAGTTAGTATTATAGACTAATTTGTTTAGAAATTTAAGCTATTTACTAAAAATTTAACTGGTGGAGGTAAGCGGAATCGAACCGCTGACCTCTTGCATGCCATGCAAGCGCTCTACCAACTGAGCTATACCCCCGTTAAATTCAGATTAAATTATAGCTGAATTTTTTGCTCTAAAAAGTCATTTTAAAAATTTCTTTAATAATTCAATCATTAGCATTAAAAATTAAAGCTTTTATTCTTAATCTGGACTAATTATAGCAAAACTTAAGGCATTTTTGCATGGCCTCAATAACACTATGCCGCCAGTGCATGAGCTAAGGTCAAATCAGACTTCGCCAAGTTCGTATAAAAAGCTTGGTTGTAGCTTTCGGGTTTTAATAACAAAACTTTAGCCAAAGGCAATAAAGGTGTTTTAGCCGGGTCTATTAACAATATATAACGGTGCTCATCGTCATCATTGGACTTCACCAATTGCCCTACCCACTCTAAATCCTCTAGACTATTTAAGGGTATCTGAAGCTGCAAGACATCGACCTGTAAAAGAATGGCTAGCTGACTCATAGTAGCGCCAATAGGCTTTTGATTTTGTTGATTATTTAACTTAGACAATACTTCTAGAGCTAGCTGAAAATTCCAGCCTTCAGAGCCACCTCTTCTAGCCACTCCAGCCAACATACTCGGTAAATAAGCAGCAATAACTGCACCAAACAAAACAATTAGCCAAGCAATATAAATCCAAATTAATAAAATGGGTACTGTTGCAAAAGTACCGTAAACCGCAGAATAGGTAGGCACAGATGCCAAATAAATTGCCAATAGTTTTTTAGCAAATTCAAGAGTGATGGCTACAAACATACCACCAATAAATGCATGGCGCCACCTCACTACCTGATTAGGCACGTATTTATACAAGGCTGCCATGCCTAAAACCACTAAAAACCATTGCAAAATATCAAGCGATAAGGTCACTCCACCTGGTAAAGCTTGAACAAAACCCCTAGAAGCAGAAACCGCATAAGAAGTTAAAGACAAGCTAGCTCCCAATAAAATAGGCCCTAAAGTAAGGGTGGCCCAATAAATCAACAATCTTTGTGCAAAAGGCCTTGATTTTGGAGTACGCCAAATACTATTAAGGGTTTTATCAATAGTAATCACTAAACTTAAGGCTGAAATAACTAAGAAAATAAGTCCTAACCAGCCCAATCGACTCGCCTTGAGCGCAAACTTAGTCAAGTAAGATACCACCTGTCTTGCAATATTGTCAGGCACTAGGCTATCTAACAACCATTGTTGCAAAGCGATCTGAAATTTACCAAAAATTGGAAAAGCAGTAAAAACTGATAGCACCAAAGCAAAAAAAGGCACAAGGGCAATCATGGTAGTAAAAGTTAAACTACTGGCTGATAAGCCTAGTCTATCTTCTGAAAATCGTTCTTTGAGGGTTGCCGCAGTACTACGCCAAGGAAACACTTTTAAATCGGCAAATAACGCATTGATGTCTGAATTTATTCTCATACTAATATAATACTGTTATCCTCAATCCATTTGGAAAATTTGAATGACTTCACCAAGCCTAGACTCTAGCCCATCATACCAGCCGAGTCTGCAAGCTCCTACCAAGCAAGTTCGCATTTTGCAAATTATTGCAATAATCAGTTTGTTAGGTCTTATTATTTTAGGGCTAATTTGGGAGTTATGGCTTGCCCCTTTAAAGCCCGGCGGTTCTTTTTTAGCTATCAAAGTATTACCACTGTGCGTTCCTTTAGCTGGTTTGTTAAAAAACCGTATGTACACCTTTAGATGGGTGAGTTTATTGGTTTGGTTGTATTTTATTGAAGGCACCGTCAGAGGTTATAGCGACCCCTTCCCAAGTCGCTATTTTGCCTGGATAGAAACTGCGCTTTGTCTCATCTTATTTACCGCTTGTGCGCTGTACGTGCGGGTTCGATTACGCAATGGCAAATTTTTAGCCGCCGAACAAGCAAAACAAGAGCAACCCCCTCTATCCACTTAAGCTTTTTTTAAGCCACCTACCTCAAGCACTCAGAGCAATAAACCTTAGAGTTGTTTAATTTATTTTTCATTTGCTAGTATCAAAAAAGGAGACTTCATCATGGCCAAAATCAATGCATTTTATGCACAATCGGGCGGCGTAACAGCGGTCATTAATGCTTCAGCTTGTGGCGTTATCGAGACGGCACGTGCACACAAAGATCAAATCGGTAAAGTTTATGCAGGACGTAATGGCATTATTGGTGCACTCACCGAAGAATTAATTGATACCAGCAAAGAAACAGCAGCAACTATTGCTGCACTTCGCTATACTCCCTCTGGCGCATTTGGTTCATGTCGTTATAAACTCAAATCACTCGAGACCAATCGTCGTGAATACGAACGTTTAATCGAAGTTTT
>JALQUL010000182.1 GCA_023260735.1 Limnohabitans sp.
TGCTAAGTTTTGGGCTTTCATCATTGACCTGTTACAAAAACATACTTGAACACTTAACCCACTCACTTCAAAAGCCCAATTATTTGGTGCACAGCTTATTTTCACAGATTTAAAGGTAAAAAAAACCTATCTCAAAAAAGATAGGTTTTTGATAGAGTTAATTTTTAAAAACGGCTGTCAATTATTGCAAGCAATACTGATGAATTACAGGCCTGCCACTTGGGCTAACACATCTGCTTTAGATACTGCACCGACTTCGCCCATTGCCAAACCTTCAACACGTAAAAACTGCACTTCTGTAATTCCTAAGAATCCTAATACGGTACGCATGTAAGGCTCTACGGTATCAAATGGTTTAGCAGGACCTTCGCTATATTTACCACCGGTTGCCACTACCACAATGGCGTTTTTACCCTTTAACAAACCTTCTGGGCCTGTGGCAGTGTATTGAAAAGTTTTACCGGGATGTGCAATGTGGTCAAACCACGCTTTTAAATTAGACGGTACTCCAAAGTTATACATCGGAGCAGCAATCACTAAGGTGTTTGATTCAAGGACCTCTTGTATGGCGGTGAGTGCGGCTACAGTGGCCTCATTGGCAGAGGGAGTCTCAGAACGAACATCACCTAAAACTGCTGCTGACAAATGAGGCAAAGGATTACTGCCTAGATCACGAACAATGTGCTTGGCGTTTGGATTAGCTGCTAAAAAAGCGGTATGAATAGCATCTACCACTTCGCTAGTCACAGAACCAGCACCCAAAATACTACTTTTTACGTATAAATATTGATTCATGATAAACCTTTAATAAAACAAAATAACAGGCTTGTTCTTCATTGCTAAGCTTATTTAGCTAGTCACATAGTAAAAAATGACAGACTCAAAATAAAGCAAGTGAAGCTAAACAATGATTGATTATTTGAAGGAGCTTATTCAAACTCCTTCAATATTTCGAACAAGATTGAAATGAAGTTTAGATCAAAAGATTCAAAAAAAATTCAGTTATATTCACCACTACATTCAAAATTTTTGCATGTAGCGGTAAGTCTTATTATTAATGTTTGGTACCAAAAATTCTATCGCCTGCATCACCAAGGCCAGGCACAATATAAGCATCTTGATTCAAATGGGTGTCTAGACCAGCCACATACACAGGTACAGTTGGATGAACCGCATGAAATGCCTTGACCCCTTCTGGGGCGGCTACTAAAGCTAAGAATCGAATATTTTCTGTTGGAACACCACGTTCTAACAAAGTATTCACTGCTGCCACGGCAGAATAACCGGTAGCTAACATAGGATCACAGACAATAAACATACGACCTGCCACTTCAGGCAAGCGTACATAATATTCAACAGGACGATTATCGGGACCACGATACATACCAATATGGCCTTGACGAGCGGAAGGAATTAAATCCATTAAGCCATCGGCCATGCCTAGGCCTGCTCTTAAAACTGGCACGATAGCAATTTTTTTACCAGCAATAACAGGAGCATCCATTTCGACCAATGGGGTAGCAATTCGCTCGGTGGTCATGGGAAGATCACGGGTAATTTCATAACCCATTAAAAGGGTGAGTTCACGCAATAAACCGCGGAAGGTACGAGTCGAGGTGCGCTCATCTCGCATATGACTAAGTTTGTGCTGAATTAAAGGATGGTTCAAGACAAAAAGTTGCGGGAAGTCGGGATGGGCTTGAAGCCCGCTTGGGGTGGAGGTTGTTGTATTATTCATGGCAGAATAATACTATGAAATTGAAATTTTGACCCAAAAAAAATCTTGAATTATTAGCATTAAAAGTGGAGACTAATGAGTTTGTAATACTGAATTTTTAATAATTTAATTGAGTTATTTAATTGTAGTATTGTTATCAATTACATTTCAAAATATAGAATACAAGATGGTCAACCAACTGTTTCAATAAAACGTTAAATTTTCGAATAGTATTTATTTTGATCCCGAATCGATAAAACTTTATTCACAGACTTCCTAGAAGTTAAAAGCGATGAAAAATCTTTATACAGCTAAGCAAAAAATTGAAGGCATAAATTGAAAACCTAGCTGGTAAATTTATAGCCATATTGATGATTACGAGAAAAACAACTATTACATAATTCTGCTTTTGCAGTAAATTTTGAGTCGTTCGGAGGCTACATAAGTACGGTTTAAACATTGAACCAACTAACCCTTAATGTCTAACGGTCTCCTACAAAACCACTCCACCTCCAACTCCAAAGCTGTCATAACAGTTACTTTAAATCCTAAAAATAAAGCATCATGTCCAATATTTTAAAAAAACTGCTGATTTATATCTTCTTGGCCATTATTGGTTTTTCCTATTGGATAAAAAAATCATTTGGTGATGTTTCAGTTGATCAACTACTGTTTCATGTTTATCACACCAAACCCACTGATTTAGCAGGGCTAGATGTCTATTTTAGAAATACATT
>JALQUL010000187.1 GCA_023260735.1 Limnohabitans sp.
AAATCAGCACTACCACCTAATAATTCTGGCAAAGCAGCAGTAAAGACTTCAAGCGCTAATTGTGATGCTTTACGTGATGCAACGGTTTCTGCTTTGGTATGAGCTGCTACCACATTGTCAAAAGCGGTTTGTTCAAAATTAGCCGGTAATTGACCGTTCATACGACGAGTAAACTCAGCTGCTAATTCTGGGAATTCTTGAGCGTATGCCGCAAAGGTTTGATTCCATGCTTCTTGAGCAACTTGCCCCTTGGCTTTGGCATCCCATGCTAAATAAACATCTTCAGGAATAGCAAAAGGTTCGGCTGACCAACCCAAGGTTTCACGCATTAATGCGATTTCAGTGGCACCTAAAGGCTCCCCATGTGCCTTAGAGGTATTGGCACGATTAGGACTGCCTTTACCGATATGGGTTTTACAAATAATAAGCGTGGGTTTAGTCGCACTTTGTTTGGCTTTTTCAATAGCAGCAGATACGGCATCAATATTATGACCGTCAATTTCAGAGCCGGCTGTGCCAATCACGTTCCAGCCATAAGCTTCAAAACGTTGAGCGGTGTTATCTATAAACCAAGGCGCTACTTGACCATCGATAGAAATGCCATTGTCATCGTATAAAGCAATTAACTTGTTGAGTTTCCAAGCACCAGCCAAAGCAGCTGCTTCATGGCTAATTCCTTCCATTAAACAACCGTCACCCATAAATACATAGGTATTGTGGTCAACAATATTGTGACCTGTACGGTTGAATTCACTGGCTAATAATTTTTCTGCAAGGGCAAAACCTACGGCGTTGGTAATACCTTGGCCTAATGGACCAGTAGTGGTTTCAACGCCAGGGGTAATACCAAACTCGGGATGACCTGCTGTTTTGCTGTGCAATTGACGGAAGTTTTTGATTTCTTGCATAGGCAGGTCGTAACCTGTGAGATGCAATAAACCGTAAATTAACATTGAGCCGTGGCCGTTAGATAAAACAAAACGATCGCGATTGGCCCATTTTGGATCTTGCGGATTGTGACTTAAATGTCCATTCCAAAGCGCAACTGCCATTTCAGACATGCCCATGGGGGCTCCTGGGTGGCCAGAGTTAGCTTGCTGAACCGCATCAGCGGCCAAAACACGAAGGGCGTTTGCCATGGTAGATTCCGTGGCGGGAGATAACACTTGTTCTGTAGAGGTCATGGGGTGTGCAAAATATGGGAAAACCCGTATTTTGCCACTTTGCGAGGCCATCTTGCTTACATTGAGTCATTTCAGGCTCAAAATTAGGCTAAAAAATTGAATTTAATTTTTTACAACAGCTCAAACCAAATTAAAATAACAATTCACTTCATTTTAGTGAAGCCGATAGCTTTTAAAAACTAAAAGTCATATTGATCAAAATGACTCATTCAATTCGAGTCTTTCGAAGTATTTTATTGGTAACGCCTCAATATTAAAGAGCAGATGCTTTGGTTTTAAGTTGGTTAATAATGCCACTATATCCACCATCGGCATCAGGGGCACCAAAAACTGCACTCCCTGCTACCACTGTGTCAGCTCCTGCTTGCACAATTTCAGCAATATTAGACAAATTGGCACCACCATCCACTTCTAGCCAGATATCTTGGCCACCCGCTTGTTTATGAGCATCAATTAATTGCCTAACTGCTTTTAATTTAGGCAATGTGCTAGGAATAAACTTTTGACCACCAAAACCAGGGTTGACACTCATTAATAAAATCATATCGAGTTTATCCATGACGTACTCAAGGCATGACAAAGGTGTTGCAGGGTTGAGTACCAAACCGGCTTTGCAACCATGCTCACGAATTAATGACAAACTACGGTCGATATGGGCTGACGCTTCTGGGTGAAAAGTGATAAAGTTGGCCCCAGCTTTGGCAAACATTGGGATAATAGCGTCAACTGGCTCTACCATTAAATGCACATCAATTGGAATTTGAACATGAGGACGAATGGCTTGGCACACCATAGGGCCAATGGTTAAATTGGGTACGTAGTGGTTGTCCATAACGTCAAAATGCACTAGATCTGCACCTGCTTTTTCAAGGGCACGAACTTCCTCGCCTAAACGAGCAAAATCAGCCGATAAAATAGAAGGAGCAATACGAACAGAAGATGAGCTCATAATAATCAATAAAATGGTGAAATAAAAATAAAAGTAATCGGTTTTTCTTCTAGGATTCAAAACCAATAATGTAAAAAGCGAGTTACTTGTTAGCCCAACATCAACCAAATACCAACTCCCACCATTAGGGTGCCAGCAATTCGATTTAATAATTTGACATTTTGCTGATTCAATAATAAGTGACGGAGCATTTGACCACCGCTGGCATAAAGCATGAGGCACAAAAACTCTATACTTAAAATAATGGAAAGCAAAGTAATAAGTTGAGGCACCATTGGCTGACTCGCATTTAAAAATGGTGGTAATAATGAAACAAAAAAGGCCCAACCTTTAGGATTCGCTACTGCAGTAAAAAAACCTTTTAAAGCGAGATCTAAGGGTTTACTTGAAACGGGTAAAACACTATTTTGATCTGGAATAGCCAAACTACCTTTCGATTGCCACATTTGAAAACCAATCCAAATTAGATATAAGCCACCTATTATTTTAAGCGCTATAAAAACTTGTGGAAAGCGCAACATAATAGTGGCCACTCCCAAACCGGCACTTACTCCTACCAAACCCACACCAATTAACTCACCCCACATCATATGCAGACTTTTTTTAACACCAATTGACATTCCTAAGGTCAGTGCTAAAGTCATGCACAGGCCTGGGGTAACCGAGACAAAGAAAAAAGTAGGTAAAAAGATAGCAAGTGTAGCGAATGACATAAAATTAAGAATCAGTTAATCAATAGAGTTTAATGTAGTTATTGAAGGACTGTGCAACAGTTGCGACAAATGCTCCTATTACTTTTTATCTTGAATCACCATATGGATTTGAAAACCTTCATCATTATTATGATTAACTGTAGGCCTCAACTTCTATACTAAGCCTGTCGGAAACTCAAGACATGCTAGCATATAGCCAAACAAGATTGGTTGCTAGGCGGAATTAAAACCATCTAAGCCCGTGCGATGAATGCGGTCAGGAGTTTTAAAACAGGTTCATTTAACTTCATATGGCATGACTTTTTATCATTATAAATAGACTAAGTTCTTTGTCTCAATCAAAATAAGATATTTGATGGTACTCAATCAGTATTGATTGTGCCCCTGCTCTACTGCACAAGCTTACAATAACAATATGCAAACTCAAACCTCATCTACGGCTATGCCAAGCCCCACCAAAAAAAGCTTCAAAGCCAAAATGCTAGAGGCAAGAGAAGATGCGATTATTCAATCGGTGAACCGCCTTTTATCTGAAAAAGGCTTTGATGCCATGACGGTTGATGAAGTCGCCAATGAAGTGGGCATTGCCAAAGCTAGCCTTTATAAACATTTTGCCAGCAAAGAAGATTTAGCCTGTGCTGCCATGGTGAAGGTCATGCAAAAAGCACAAATTTTTGTGCGTGACTGCCAAGCTCAATCAATTGCCCCATTAGACAAAATCAAACAAGTTGCCAGATGGACTATGGCCTTACAACTTCAAGGTCAAATGCCTTCTTTACCAAGCCAAAATTCTAGCCTTAGGGCCACTTTGATGGCAAGCAAAGATTACATGGATGGCTTAATGGAAATAACCGATGTATTGGGTGCTTGGATTGAGTCCGCTCAAAATGATGGCTGTCTTAATGCTGAGTTGCCACCTATTGCAGTTTTATACACTTTGTTTGCTAGGGCCTGTGACCCTGTTCTAGAGTTTTTGCAAATGTCTGAACTTTATTCTGATGAACAAATATTAGATATGGTGATGAGCAGTTGTTTTAATGGTTTAGCTATTAAAAAATAAAAAGCAAACCCTAAGATTTGCTTTTTTAATATTATCTAACCGGCTGTTTATCGGACAATTAAAACGGGTACAGAACAAGTGCCCAGTACTTGATTGACCACCGAACCCATCACCATATTAACAATATTACCGTGGCCATGTGAACCCATTACTACTAAATCAAATTTACCGGCTGTCGCAAATTTAGCGATAGTTTCTCCAACAGGTCCTACTTTAGTCACGAATTTGGCTTCTAGCGCATGATTATTTAAAAACTGCTTAATAGGTTTGAGTATTTTATCTGCGTCTTCTTGGTAATAACTCTCTAGGGTTTCTTTACCGACGGCCTTTTTAACACGTGGCGGCACAGGCGGGTGCACCGTGACTACCGTAATATCTTGATTAAGCGACAACAACTCCTCATGAGTTGCCAAATATGCCAACATTTTTTTGGTGAAATCGCTGCCATCTACGGCTAATAAAATTTTCATGCAGAGTCCTTTTAACTTTTATATGTGAAAAATTTACTCTAACATATTTTTTTGCTTGTATGGACTATTCAAACACTTCTTGGGCTACCTCAAGTAATTGTTCTCTTAGCCATTGATGTGCCTCTTCATCACCCATATTTTGATGCCAAACTACGTCCACTTGCACAGGCGGCACTTGAAATGGCAGATCTAACATTTTGACATTTAGCGCCGTATGGGCAGTGGCTAAAAAATGCCTTGCACTCACGGTTAACAAATCAGATGCCTCCACAATTTTTAAGGCAGTATAAAACTGATTCACTGTAAGAGTCACCTGACGGCTTCTGTCTATAGCTGATAGTGCTTGATCAATAAATCCGTAAGGCCTGCCCGACAAGCTCACCAAAACATGATGGGCTTGGCAATATTGATCTAAAGTAATTGCCGTTTGCTGGGCTAAAGGATGATCTGCTCGCAATATACACACATAATCCGATCGATACAGACGTTGCCTACTAAAGGCGTCCGATAAACCAGATTGTTTTCTGAGCGTCATGTCTTCTTGAACCGCTGGAAAATGTCCTAATGCCATATCGGCATGACCATCGGCTAATAGTTTACGTGGGTCACGGGTGGCCAAAGGCACAATTCTAATTGCCACCCTAGGGGCTTGAGTTTGTAATCGTTTAATGAGCTCTGGCATTAAGGCCATTGCCGTGGCATCTGACATTGCTAAAACAAACTCTTTTTCAGTGGCTTGGGCATTAAAAGCGATTGGATTTAAAGCAAGTTTGAGTTGATCGAGCGCATTTCGTACCTGTGGCCACAAAATTATGGCTAAAGGCGTAGGCTCAACCCCTGCTCCGTTGCGTTTTACCAACTCATCCCCCAAAGAATCTCTTAATCTTTTAAGAGCATTACTGACGGCAGGCTGAGACAAAGAGAGTCTTTCAGCCGCTCTAGTGAGATTACGTTCCAACATTATTTCATCAAATACCCTCAAAAGATTTAAATCAAGAGTTTTGAAATTGACTTTAGCTGATTTCATGGTGTATATTATCACTATTGTGAATGATTAATATAATAAATTTCAATTTTAAAAATATCAGTATTTACCCTAGTATAGAGCTATCTAATAACAAACGAGGCTCACTATCATGACTTCACATACAACAAAATTAATTCATCCGCATGTTTCTACTCAACAAAATACAGTAGGCCAAAAGGCTAGTTCTTCTTCATTTTTTAATACAAAAATGCCGCGTTGGGGTTTAACCCGCACTATTTCTGCTTTCTTATTATTGAGTGCAAGTGCCATCGCAGTAAGTATTGCTGATTTAGTTTTAGGTACTTGGGGTGATGACCATTTAATCTCTGCATTTGTGTTATTAATGGGCGTAGTCGGCATTACTTTATGGTTATTAAGTCCAGTTGCTTGGAACTTAGCTCGTAAAGTAAGTGGTGCGGTTCGTGCAATTGTAGTGATTGCTAAAAAGCAACAAAATGAGCACCAATTTTGGAATGCAGCAATGGCAGATCCACGCTTAATGAGCGAATTGCAAACCATGGCTTTTGTACAAGACACAGAACTTCAAATTCACGCCCCACGTAGTAACAGCGCTATCGCTACTTACATGGCAAAATCTTGGAATAAATTTTTGGTCAATCAAGAACAAAAACGTGCTGACGCTTATACATGGGCCTGTGCACAACAAGACCCACGTTTAATGGCAGAGCTTCAAATGGCAATGTTACGTGGCCGTGGTAATCAATAAGTCTTGGTATATAAACTAAAATTTTGATTTTAATTAATCAATAAAAAGGGGGTACTTGTACAAGTACCCCCTTTTTTAATGGTCTAAAACAATTATACCAATTGCTCTAATTGAGCTTCAATTTTTGCTTTAGTCGCACTTAATTCAGCTGGTAAATGATAGGCTAATTGATCAAACAATTCAGCATGTAATTTCATTTCAGCTTGCCATGCAGATTTGTCAATACTAATGACGGATTGGAATTGGTCTTGATTAAAATCTAAACCCGTCCAAGTTAAAGCATCGTAACTTGGGCTTACACCCATTAAATGCTCAGAACCTTGACCCTTGCCTTCAATACGATCAATCATCCACTTTAAAACGCGCATATTTTCGCCGTAACCTGGCCAAACAAACTTGCCATCGTCACCTTTACGGAACCAGTTAGTAGTATAAATTTTTGGTAATTGTGCACCGCTACCCGCTAATTTCTCACCCAATGAGAGCCAGTGTTGGAAATAATCGCTCATGTTGTAACCCATAAAAGGCAACATTGCGAATGGGTCGCGCCGTACCACACCCATTTGACCGGCAGCAGCAGCGGTGGTTTCGCTACCCATTGTGGCGGCCATATAAACACCTTCTACCCAGTTACGAGCTTCGGTGACTAAAGGCACTGTGGTAGAACGACGACCACCAAAAATAAAGGCATCAATTACCACACCTTCAGGATCATCCCAAGCGCTATCTAAGGCTGGGTTGTTAGTAGCTGCAACTGTAAAACGGGCATTTGGATGAGCCGCTTTAGCACCTGTCTCTTTGGCAATGGCTGGAGTCCATTCATTACCCTGCCAATCAATCGCATGGGCAGGTGCATCAGACATACCTTCCCACCACACATCGCCATCATCAGTTAATGCAACGTTGGTAAAGATGACATCTTTATCAAGACTAGCCATGCAGTTAGGATTGGTTAAAAAGTTAGTCCCTGGAGCTACACCAAAATAACCCGCTTCTGGGTTAATGGCGCGTAACTTACCATCTGCACCTGGTTTAATCCAAGCGATATCATCACCAATGGTGGTTACTTTCCAGCCGTCAAAACCAGCTGGTGGAATTAACATCGCAAAATTGGTTTTACCACAGGCACTTGGGAAAGCTGCAGCGACATGGTATTTTTTACCTTCTGGATTCGTCACACCTAAAATGAGCATGTGCTCGGCCAACCAACCTTGGTCACGGCCCATATTAGAGGCGATACGTAAAGCAAAACATTTTTTACCTAATAAAGCATTACCGCCGTAGCCAGAACCGTAGCTCCAGATTTCACGAGTGGCTGGATAATGCACAATATATTTGGTTTTGCTGCAAGGCCATTTCACATCTGCTTGACCTGCCTCCAATGGGGCACCTACAGTATGTACACAAGGCACAAATTCGCCATCTTCACCTAATACATCAAATACTGCCTTACCCATACGCGTCATAATGCGCATATTAACAGCCACATAGGCACTATCAGATAACTCAATACCGATATGCGCAATTGGACTACCTAATGGACCCATAGAAAATGGCACCACATACATGGTACGGCCCTTCATACAGCCCTCAAACAAAGGTTGTAATGTTTGACGCATTTCTGCTGGAGCCATCCAATTATTAGTAGGACCCGCATCTTCTTTTTTCTCTGAGCAAATAAAGGTGCGATCTTCTACACGAGCTACGTCAGAAGGGTCTGAGCAAGCCAAAAAGCTGTTAGGACGTTTCGCATCATTTAATTTTTTAAAGGTGCCCGCAGCCACCAATTGTTCACATAAACGGTTGTATTCCTCTTGACTACCATCACACCAAACAATTTGATCAGGTTGAGTTAAGGCAGCCATTTGACCTACCCAAGTAATCAATTTTTTATTTTTAACATAGCTGGGTGCATTAACGCTTAATTGACTAGCGCCTGCAGATAAAGATTGAGTCATGATAATTTCCTAAAGTTTAAAAACTGTTTGCAAAACAGCATTTATTTTTTATAAAAAATAAGTGTTTGCTTTGGAAATAGTTTTTGTAGAGTAGTGATTCTAAGAAGCAGACTTGCCTTGAGCTTGCAATTTACTCAAAACTTTATGCCTTGATTGCATAACCTTATGCGATTAAGGTCAAACAGATACCGATTACTCTTATTTTTGCAATGAATGGGGGTCTGCTACTTTTGACATCTCAACTAATATTGCGGATTAGAGTTGTGGCTAGACAATTGAATAGAAAGGATTGAAAGGAAATTTCATGACGCTAAAAACAAAAAAACCTTTTAAGCATAACAAGCCTAAAAGGTTTTAAAAACGATGCAAGGCCAATTACGCCTTAACTCCATAACATCTACTACATCAATAACTTCCATCAATTAACAAGTGAAAATCAACCTAGCTATTGACAGTAGTTATTAGTTTTAGGCCATGGAAACAGCAATAAAAGCCAATAAAAAAATGAGTGCAGCGCCAGCAACTGGAATAACTACTGGAATTTGATGAACAATACTTTCTACTACATCTACTTCTTCTGAAGCATTGTGGTGACTAGAATGATCTGCGGACATATTGTCTCCTTTGGGAAATGTATAACTGATAAATTCAAATTGATTTAAATCAATTCAATATTTTACAAGGAAGTTGGAAATTTGGCTCAAGAGATCAAAAATTATGTTGGTTTTGGACGATTCAAATCAATTTAAGAATATTTGCTATTAAAAAAATTTGAAAGCTATTCACAAGCGCTATCTTTACGAGTATTGTCTAGTCAGCTTCAACTTTTAAGGGCTGCTACTCGTTAAAGTTGCCACTTAGCCATTGCCAAATTTCATTTGTTTACCGTTTGGAGGTTGCTTACAATGTTTCAGTCTCATGAACACGAGGTCATCACTTCTGAGCTACTGTTGTCTCCAGGACTCAAAGAAACTCCAGTACTCGAATTAATGTGTTCCTATTTTGTACTCACATTAGCAGCCAGGCAAGGACCCAAATTCAATATAAGAAGAGACCTTAATAATTTATTAACGCTCACAGGCAGGCATATGGTCTGGCCTGAACCAATACTCACCAAATTAAGAGATTTTCTTAGCTTGCGCTGTAAAGACAACGACTACTGGAAAAATCATGAACAACTCAGCCATGAAATTTTCTTAGAGCGACATGGTATTTGGCGTGGTCCTTACGAAGAGGGTTCTTTGTTTTTTTATTTAGATGAATATGCCAAAGATCAACCCAAAGACTTATTAACTGCTTTGTACGCCACTACTCAATGGATAGGTCATAGTGTTAAAAAACAAGATACCTTAGTAGAAAAAAATATTGATAAATTAAGCCAACTATTAAATTTAACGGCAGCAGAAAAAGCAGTGCTATTACTCGGCACCTTAGCTAGGTACCAAAGAGATTTACGTAGTTTATTAGTAGAGTTTAAGGTGAGCAATGCACCAGAAGCTTACGAGGCCATTGCGCAAGTAGCAGGTGTTCAAGCCAACGAAATTGCTGAAGCCCTAAGGGCAGGTTCAAGATTAGAGCGAATCGGCATGTTGGAGAATTTAATTTCCGAGCATAGTATTACGGACTTATCTGACCTCATGAAAGTCAGCGATAAACTACCCTCTGTTTTGATGCGTGAATACCGCGATCAAAATGAATTAATGGCAGTTTTTACAAGTCCTTCTAATACCAGTACCCTAGTATCTTCTGATTTTTCATATGTACAAGCCGAGGTTGAAATACTGAGTCAACTTTTACAAAAATCCAATCAAAACCAACAAGAAGGGGTTAATATTTTAATTTATGGACCACCAGGTACAGGTAAAACAGAATTAGCAAAAGTATTGGCACAAAATGCCAATTTACAATTGTTTGAGGTGGAATATTCGGATCGAGAGGGTAACTCTTTAACCGGCAAAGATCGTTATCGCTCTTTACAAATGGCACAGGTATTTCTAAAAAATAATCACAATGTGGCTTTGTTGTTCGACGAGGTAGAAGATGTCTTTCCCAATATCAGTCCCGATGCAGCGCACTATATTTCACGCCAAGAAAAAAAGCCTAACTCTCTTTCTGGTTCGAGCGTCAACGGCAAAGCATGGGTGAATCAAATTTTAGAAAGTAACCCAGTACCTACTATTTGGATCACCAATAGAATCGAACAGATCGACCCTGCTTTTCGACGTCGCTTTGCCTATCATCTAGAACTCAACTCCCCCCCACCAGGAGCACGTGAACAACTCATCAGAAAAACCCTAGAAGGTGTTGCGGTTTCTGATGATTTAATTAAGCAGTTATGTGCCCGAACAATGCTGACCCCTGCACAAATTCGTACGGCAGTACGTTTTGCACAATTAGTTCAAAATGACTGCTACTCGATTGATTATTTAATCGAAAAACAACTAAAAAATGCCGACTCTGCACTTGGTCTCAATGTTCAATCAGAGCATCGCTCGCTACAAGTAACACACTACAACTTAGCAGTTTTAAATTTAGAATCTCGCTTTGAAATGACTAAAATTATTCAGTCTTTAAAAGTAAGAGGTCATGGTACGCTTTGCTTTTTTGGACCACCAGGTACAGGTAAAACAGCACTTGCCAACCATATAGCAGGGCAATTAGGACTATCACTTTTAGTGAAACAAGCCAGTGACTTAATAAGTAAGTATGTCGGGGAGACCGAAAAAAATCTAGCCAATATGTTTCATCAAGCGAGCGCAGAAAACGCGGTTTTATTACTAGATGAAGCTGACAGCTTTTTCCAAGACAGAAGAGGTGCGCAACGCAACTATGAGGTCACCGAGGTGAATGAAATGTTACAACAAATGGAGCGCTTTAAAGGGGTGTTTATTTGTACCACTAATTTTATGGATAGACTTGATCAAGCCTCTTTAAGACGCTTTACCTTTAAAATTGAATTTAAACCACTAACACCAGCCCAAAGGCTCATCATGTTTGCACAAGAAGCAATGCCAGAGCCTAACTCAGAAATTACTCCGGAAATTCAAATGCGTTTACAAAAGTTAGACCAACTGTGCCCTGGGGATTTTGCGGCTGTCAAAAAACAAGTGCAAATTTTAGATGACGTTTTTAGTCCTCTTGAGTTTTTAGAACAATTAGAAGCCGAGCATCGAATAAAACCTGAAGTGCGCGAACATCGCCATATGGGCTTTACCAGCTCTTACTCTTAATAGCGTTAAGCAATAAAAGCCAAACCACCAAGCTTTCATATTTTGGATTTAGCCTTATTCAATTAAAGCCAATTGGGAAATGTAAGCACAATTACGAGAACTGCTCCTACAATAGACCTCCTAGACTACTCTTTATTTTGAAACAGAGTGGGCGTAAAGAAGAGGACAACACTATGGCAACAACGCCTAAAACCGAAAACGCAAATGCAATGCTGCGCCGTGCAGCCTTAGACTATCATCAAAATCCAATACCTGGCAAGTTAGCCATTGCAGCAACCAAACAACTCACCAACCAACGCGACTTAGCGCTGGCATATTCTCCTGGTGTGGCCGCTCCTTGTGAAGAAATCGTCAAAGACCCAGCAGCTGCCTTTAAATATACCAGCAGAGGTAATTTGGTCGCGGTTATTACCAATGGCACAGCAGTACTCGGTTTAGGCGATATTGGCCCATTAGCCGCTAAGCCCGTAATGGAGGGTAAAGCAGTTTTATTTAAAAAATTTGCCGGCATTGACGTCTTTGACATCGAAATCAATGAAAAAGACCCTGCCAAATTAGTTGAAATTATTGCATCTCTAGAGCCTACATTTGGTGGTATTAATCTCGAAGATATTAAAGCTCCAGATTGCTTTTATGTAGAGCGCCAATTACGTGATCGTATGAAAATTCCAGTTTTTCATGATGATCAACATGGCACCGCTATTTGTGTAGGCGCCGCCATCATGAATGGTTTAAAAGTGGTAGGCAAAGATATTAAAAATGTCAAATTGGTCAGCTCGGGTGCAGGTGCAGCCGCTCTTGCCTGCCTTAATTTATTAGTTAAATTAGGCATGCCTCGCGAAAACATCACCGTCACTGACTTAGCAGGTGTGGTGTATGAAGGTCGTATCGAGTTAATGGACGAAGACAAAGCATTCTTTGCCCAAAAAACAGATGCCCGTACTTTGCTTGATGCGATTCCTAACGCTGATGTGTTTTTAGGACTTTCAGCGGGTGGTGTATTAAAACCAGAAATGGTCAAATTAATGGCCAATCAACCCTTAATTTTTGCCCTTGCCAATCCCACACCTGAAATTCGCCCAGAAGAAGTAAAAGCTGTCAGAGACGACGCTATTATTGCCACTGGACGTTCTGACTATCCTAACCAAGTCAATAATGTCTTATGCTTTCCTTATATTTTTAAAGGTGCACTCGACTCAGGCGCTACTACTATTACAGTAGAAATGGAAATTGCAGCAGTTCATGCAATTGCACAATTAGCGCAAGCTGAACAAAGCGAGGTGGTAGCGGCAGCCTATGCAGGAGAACAACTGGCCTTTGGCCCAGAATACCTCATTCCAAAGCCATTTGATCCACGCCTTATGATGAAGATTGCGCCAGCAGTCGCTCAAGCAGCCAAAGACTCTGGCGTGGCTTCTAGGCCAATTGAAGATATGGCAGCCTACATCGAAAAACTACAAAGTTTTGTTTATGCCTCTGGCACCATTATGAAGCCGATTTTTGCAGCGGCCAAACGTGCAACTAAAAAACGTGTGGCCTACTGCGAAGGAGAAGAAGAAAAAGTCTTGCGTGCAGCCCAAATTGTGGTTGACGAAGGCATTGCACGTCCTACTTTAATTGGTCGCCCCGATGTGATTCGAAAGCGGATTGAAAAATTTGGCTTAAGACTACAAGAGGAACTTGATTATGATGTGGTCAACGTTGAAAATGATCATCGATACAATCAATTTTGGCAAACCTATCACAAAATGACAGAGCGCAAAGGTATTACAGCGCAGTTCGCCAAAATCGAAATGCGCCGTCGCCTTACTTTAATTGGTGCCATGCTAATTCACAATGGCGATGTTGACGGCATGATTTGTGGCACATGGGGTAGCACTGCCATTCATCTTAATTACATTGACCAAGTCATTGGTAAACATGAAGGTGGCAGCCCCAGTACAGTGCAAGACATTCCAGTATATGCCTGTATGAATGGCCTAATGCTGCCCGACAGACAAGTATTTTTAGTAGATACTCATGTGAACTACGACCCAAGCGCCGAAGAGTTAGCAGAGATTACTGTTATGGCAGCAGAGGAAATGATGCGCTTTGGATTAAAGCCTAAAGTTGCTTTATTAAGTCACTCTAACTTTGGTACGAGTAATCAACCAAGCGCCATCAAAATGCGTAAAACCCTAGAGCTCTTACAGCAACAAGCGCCATGGTTAGAGGTGGACGGTGAGATGCACGGTGATGTTGCCTTAGATGAGGAAGCCCGCAACGCGCTCATGCCCAATAGCACCTTAATTGGTAGTGCCAATTTATTGGTTCTTCCCAATATTGATGCAGCTAATATTGCTTACAACCTTTTAAAGACTGCCGCAGGTGGCAATATTGCTGTGGGTCCTATTTTATTAGGAGCCGCTAAACCTGTACATGTTTTAACACCAAGCACCACGGTTCGCAGAATTGTGAACATGACCGCTTTAACAGTTGCAGATGCTAATGCTATCAAGCGATAAATATTCTTTCAACTGATAGGCTTTAAAAAAGGACTTGATTAAATGTCAAGTCCTTTTCCATTTTTTTCGTCTCATCTCTAGCACAAAAAATACGAATTTTTAGCATCTTAATGATGTTTTTGTTAATTTTTACTTGTATTTTTTCTCAACTTCAGCCACACTACTGCTTTGCGGGTTTTCCCTGATGAATAACGCTCTTGTGAAAGCAGTCGACAATGAAAAGTGTGCTACGGAAATGGTTTTTTGTGCTGGTTTTGGGTTTAAGTTTATTTCCTACCTACATAACACAAGTCCTTGCCAAAGATACACCGTTACCTATTACTAGTGGCGTTGTTTCCCTCACTCAATTACCACCTCAAGCAAAACAAGTTTACCAACTTATTTTAAAAGGTGGGCCATTCGAGTTTGAAAAAGATGGTACTGTGTTTGGTAATCGTGAAAGAATTTTACCCACGCAAAAACGTGGCTATTACCGCGAATACACAGTCAAAACGCCTTACCTTTCGCATCGTGGTGCTAAACGTATCGTGTGTGGCGGTTGGGTTGTTATTCAACCAGAAGCGTGTTATTACACAGATGACCACTACGCAAGTTTTCGCAAAATTCAACCTTAATATTTTCAATTGCTTTAAAAGCAATTGATATTTTTACAGTGTCATTCGTGACCAACCCTTTTGTTTTTCAATTTAAAGAAGTAAAAAAATGATGAAGGATCGTGAACCAGACCTGCAAGTGGACAACCCACTTCGCTCGGTTAGAAGTAATATCGTGCAGTCAATTAGAGCCTTTACTGTGCCCCAATTGCAAGAAGCCGCTAAACAAATGAATCATAATTTCTTTTATGCCAATTTAGCCAATGTGCAGGGCAAACAAGATTTATTGGATACCGTTTCAGCTCAGTTCAATTTGCCAACTCATTTTGGCAAAAACTTTGATGCACTCTATGATTGTATTACTGACCCACTTCATAAGTCTGGCCCTCAAGCTGGTTTTATTGTGGTGCTTGAGCATATCCCTGCCAACAGCAAATTTGACAAAGAATCACGGGAACAATTATTAGACATTTTCCGCGATGCTTCAGACTACTGGAATGATAGGAAAGTACCTTTCCGCTGTTTCTATTCTTTTCAGTAGCCCGTTCCGCACAAAATGGCCAAGTGGAACGGGCTAATGAGGCAGTTGAAGGTGAAGAAATCGAAGATCCAAATGCAGAACCAATGCCAACCGATAAACTCGTTGACATCTCTCCTTTGGCTCTACGTATGAGTAGCCCATTTAATGCAGGTTATTGGTTAACCGCAACTTCTACAGTGACCGCTTAATTCATTATTCGCTCACTGGTTTTTTAAAGC
>JALQUL010000230.1 GCA_023260735.1 Limnohabitans sp.
GCGGGCCACGCCAATCAATTTCGGGATGCGCACAGCGCCGCCTCCACCCACGAAAATGCCGCGCGTCCCCTCGGGCAGCGCATAAAACGTGGTGTCATCGGACACCCGAATGTGGCAAGACGCGGCCAACTCCAAGCCGCCGTTTAATATCTTTGGCTCAAACCGAAGAAGATTATGACCAAGTTAAAAGAATTACTTGTCATGAACATGAGTTAATTTTAAAACAGCCCGAAAGGAAAACCTACCGAGCTTGGGATGGTGCTGTTTTTAATTTAAAAATGGCTAATTATGAAAAAATATTATCCAATAATAGTCAAGCCAATGAGTATGCTCTTAAGGCGTTTAAAAGCCTATCAGAAAAAGCCCCAGATCAAGATGTCGATCATAGTGATTGGCTCAATTTGGCTGAAACCATTGTATCTTATGCACCAGAACTATTAGGCAAAGTAGTGGAACAAATAAGGACCTTAGAAGCAGCTGATTTACCCTCGCCACAAGTGAAACAAAATAATATTTTAATAGCGAGAGTGGTGGCTAAAGCATATTACGCACAAGGTCTGTTACAGCAAGCCATTGAAAAAGCATTTGATGGCCGATTTAGTACCAAAACAGACCGTGACGATAGTTGGACCAGTTTATTAATGGATTGGTTGGTGCAAGATCAACAATTAGACAAAGCAGCAGATTTAGCTTTTGAATCGTTACTTTTTGAACGAGATGGTTCTAGTCAAAAAGCCTTTGAATTAGCACAAATTTATTCGCAAGAATATGCACGAGAGGCTTTGTCCAAGCCAGTAAGGGTGATTTGGTTGGCCTGTATGGCACTTGCAGCCTATTGCGAAGAAGTTGAAGATTTTTTTGAAACAATCGACAAAGTGCAATGGGTACAAGAGTATTTAAACAAGGCCAATGCGGAGTTAGCCCAACACAGTTGTACTGACATTATTAAAGTAAAAGTTTTAATGGCTGAGCAGCAATGGGACAAGGCACTTGAAATCTTAGAAGGCCTTGTTTTAATCCCCGCTTTTGCAGATCCTGACCTTATTACTGAGCTAATGCAGTGCAGAGTAATGGTGCATGGAACTGACAAAGCTTTTGAATTGGATTTACCTCAGTGTTGGTGCGGTAGTTGGTGTTATTCAATTGCATTGAGTTTAGTTAGTGGCATTAATGAAATATTACCTAATGACAATGTGATTAATGATGATCTTGAAGCCGAAATAGAGCATCATTATTACCTTATGGGACAAGAGCGTTTTGAGGCATTTTATAATGGGGGACCTGGCTTTTATAGAGACGGTGATATTCATAATTATTCTATGTTGTGCAACAATCTTGCAATTGATTGGCGTTACCGTTTAGACGAACCAGTCAAAGCTTTAATATTGCATCACAAAGGTATTCAAGCGAGCTCTTTTGCTGAACATTTTGATGGCATATTAAAGTGTTTTAATGCGGAAGAATCACCTGAAAAATATGTAGAAGCGGCTGAAAACTTATGGAACTATGCAACTAGCCATGGTTATGGCAGGCATGATCCAACCGACTATATTGCCAAAACAGCAAAGGCCTTAAATAGTTTAGACAGAGATCCTGAAATTGCAATTTGGATAGAGCGATTAGATGAGTGGTGGAGTCAGCAAGATGATGATGACAAAGCTGAAAACTATGATAATTATATTGAGTGTTTGGTCAATAGTTTGATGCAATTATCAGATACCCAAAAAGATGATGCTATTATTCGGTTCAACACGATCAATCAAAATTTACCACCAATATCTAATTCATTTTTTTGGTGTAATGTAGCCTACCTATACGAGTGTGCTACAGATAGCGCACAAGCACAAAAATATTACAATTATGTACTTGAGCGTTTTCCAAATGACAGCACTAACAGGTCTTATTGCCAATCGAAGTTAAAAGAGATGAAGGTAAATTTGAAAGCATCAAAACCTTGGTGGAGGGTCTGGTAATGCTGAAGCCTTCAAGGAGCTTAGATGGCTTTATTTAGTTGAAACACAATATTGCCCACTAGAATAAAACCCACTTGGGCAAGAGCCTGCTTTTGGCACTGCTAATCGGCTTGAGTCGGAGGAAGCTACACAATAATTGTTACTGCTGTAGTAGCCGCTGGGGCATGAACCATATTTGGCAATTGCAAATCTGGCATTGCTAGATGGCACGCAATAATTGCTACTGCTGTAGTAGCCACTGGGGCATGAGCCTTGCTTAATAATAGGTTGGGGCATGGGTGAAGCATTTACCATCGTGGGTAGAGCTAAGCTAGCCAATAGTAAAAATAAAAAATGATTTTTGTTCATATAAAAACCTATAGTAGAAAAGTGTAAGTATGCAATTTTCGTTTTGGTACAAGCAAGCGCTTCATAGCTTATCTTCTAATCGTAAAAATGTTACAGTTTGGTGAGGCACACTTTATTTAAGTTTTTAAACCGCATTTATTTTGATCTTTAAAAATTTAGCGAGTGGACCATTTCAATTTCTAACATTCTGACCATCCTAAAATTTTTGTTGCATGTGCGCTTGCTTGTGATGGTGTGATAAAGACTCTTTGTGTAAAGTCGCTCCAATCTAAGCATGACTTTGAGTTTCAGCGTATTTTGCACTTCTAAC
>JALQUL010000292.1 GCA_023260735.1 Limnohabitans sp.
CATTGCTTGGGCATTGTTGGGGCTGTGATTTTCTGCCAAGTACTCGAGTTGAGTTACGACACTTTTTTGATTATCAGGTACTTGGTTTTGGCTCACTTTGAATTTGCCCACCATGCTTTTAATTTCAAATTCAATACCCACAATATTGGCCATCATGGTGGCTAAATAATCGGCCGGTGCATCTTGTACTTGCCATGGGTGGGCTTGTGATGCTTCATTTTTTACGGTTAGGTTTTCTAAAATAGCTAAAATGCCATCGCTGTTTTCTATGGCTTTTAAATGGGCTGTTATATGCACTACCGCATAATTCCAGGTGGGCACTACTTTGGCGGTTTGTGCTTTACTGGCATACCAGTTGGGTGATATATAGTGGTCACTGGCTTGAAAAATAATGAGATGTTCAGTGGCGCTAGGACTTTGCCAAATTGGATTTTTTTTAGCCACATGACCAATGAGTTTACCAAAAGGGCTTCCGTCAGCTATATGCATTAAAGGGATATGGTCAGCCACTAAACCCTCGGGTGTTAAGCGTGTAATGCTGGCTAACGCATGATTTTTGATAAGCTCTAATAAAACTTCAGAACGGGTTTCTTGAAAATGGCTAGGGTTGTACATATCAACTTTAAATAGAGGGCTAAGGGCTTTTAAATGGTAACAAGCAACTATTAATTCAACTGGACTACTTTGTGCTTAACACAATTGCTTTTTGGCAGGAGTGCAAATACAAAGTGTTCTAATTGAGTTAGTATTTTTAACTCATTCCATCACAAGCATTATTTCACGTCTAAGTATTGTTTGTCATGGGGTAACTGATAGTTTTGTGGTCCTAAACAAATAACACCACAATCAAAGTTCATTTTACTGAACACTTGTACCACCCTATTATTGTGGTTGAATAAAATATTCAATATAAGCTTTGATTGTTAATTGTTGTTAAAAATTAAATTATGGGCATGCTTATTTTAGGTTTACTTGACGGATGATGGGCAAATGTTCTACCATTGGCAGTCAATTTACCACTTTGTAATACAAGCTATAAATCGGCTTTCAATCCGATCAAGCTAAAAAAAAGTAACGCTAGTTTTGTTAACTTGAAAGACAAGTTTTCGTGGCAAACCTTATAAGCAATTGTGATTTAAGTTATTAACAAGAAAATGCAGAGCTATCCGTCCTATCAATATTGATTAGGGAATCGCTATGAAAAATACGACGCACGAATCCATTGTGGTAGCAAAGCCTACTGAAACCAAAGAAAATCCGGCTAGAAAAAAACGGACTGTTCCTGTTCTTTCTGATGCCAGAAAGAAATTATTTTCGGCAATAGAGACCTCCCCTGAGTTTGGAGTAGATGCGTTTTATGGGCGATACTCCCACTTGAAAAAAAGTTCTTAGATCTTGCTACAAGTTAAAACCACCCTAATACTTGAACAAGTTTTCTTAAATGCAGGGACTAATCTTGTAGAGTTTTGTAAGCTCTTCGCAGAATGGAAAAATTTAGGAGAAGATGAGGTGTACGAGTTTGGAAAAGATGTTCCATACGAAAGACCTCTTGTTAATGGGCAGAAAAATGTGTTGATGTATGTCCATTTAGTTCCAATCATTGACTTAGAAAAATAGAAAAAATGGGATAAAAATTGGGAGCAATACTTTAGAAGAACGAGTAATCGTGCTTTAGT
The DNA here is from genome assembly GCA_023260735.1 of Limnohabitans sp. GTDB lineage: Bacteria > Pseudomonadota > Gammaproteobacteria > Burkholderiales > Burkholderiaceae_C > JALQUL01. The sequence goes on from JALQUL010000292.1 coordinate 1,677, forward strand.
CTATGTGAATGATGGTAGTGTTAAGTTTTTGCTAATAGATATCATTCCAGAACCTGACGCACATGAAATTCCAAAAATGCACACTGCCAAACATAAAGAGATAATGCAGTTTTACGCCCAAATCGCTGATCAGTTTCTCTATTTCGACAAAATCATTGCATAAAAAAAGCACCCTAGGGTGCTTTTTAATGAGCTCAGCAATTCTTTAACCAGAGAGTTTATCTTGGTGACTACCGCCTAAACCTAAATACGATTCAATCACTTTAGGATCTTGGGCTAGGTCTTTGGCAGGGCCTTGCATTTTAACGCTGCCCATTTCTAGTACATAGGCATAATCGGCTACTTGCAAGGCGGCTCTGGCGTTTTGTTCAATTAATAAAATCGATACACCCTTGCTGCGCAAAGTGGTAATAATTCTAAAAATATCTCGCACAATTAAAGGTGCTAAACCTAAGCTAGGTTCGTCTAACATGAGCAATTTTGGTTGTCCCATTAGTGCTCTACCTAGCGCCAACATCTGACGCTCACCGCCAGATAAAGTACCTGCTTTTTGGGCTTTACGTTCTAACAAACGTGGAAACAATTCATAAACTTCTTGCAAGGTTTTAGTGCTGTCTTTAAAGCCTTTACGGGTTCTATGAAAAGCGCCTAAAACCAAGTTGTCTTCTACACTCATATCAGAAAACAACTCGCGCTTTTCTGGCACTAAATTGCATTGCAACTCTACCATGTCTTGTACATCGGGGCTGTTTAAAGTTTGGCCCGCAAAATGAATGTTTCCGCTAGAAGGTAGCAGGCCCATAATGCTAGATAACAAAGTGGTTTTACCGGCGCCATTAGGACCAATTACCGTCACAATTTGACCTTCAGCCACTTCAATGCTGACTTGGCTTACTGCTTCGACTTTGCCATAAGAAACACTTAAATTTTCAACTTTTAATAGGGTACTCATTTAAGCGACTCCTCCTAAATAGGCTTCTAATACGGCTGGGTTTTCTTGTATTTCTTGTGGTAGGCCTTCGGCAATTTTTTGACCAAATTCCATTACCACTACACGGTCCACCAAGCCCATGACAAAGTCCATGTCATGTTCGACTAATAAAATACCCATGCCTTCACCGCGTAATTTAATTAATAATTCGGCTAATAATTGTTTTTCTTTAAGTCGCAGTCCAGCGGCTGGCTCATCTAACAATAACAAACAGGGGTCCGCACAAAGGGCGCGGGCAATTTCTAAAATACGTTGTTGACCCAATGCCAAAGAGCCAGCTTCTGCATGTAAATAATCACCCAAACCGACACGTTGTAATTGATGCGCTGCTTCGGCTAAAAGACTTGCTTCTTCTGCACGGTCAAGGCGCCAAGCACTCGCTACAACCCCTTTTTTGCCACGTAAATGAGCACCAATAGCAGCGTTTTCTAACACCGATAACTTGGGCATAATTTTGACATGCTGGAAGGTGCGACTCATACCCAATTTAGCAATCGCCTCTTGGCTTTTACCAATAATAGATTGGCCCATAAATACCACTTCACCAGAGGTAGGCGTATCTACCCCAGAGACCTGGTTGAACATGGTACTTTTGCCCGCACCATTAGGTCCAATAAGGGCTAATATTTCTGCAGCTTTTACCTGCAGGTTCATATTATTATTAGCCACTAAACCACCAAATTTACGGGTAACGTTGGTAGCATTTAAAATAACATCGCCGGCTTTAGGCATTTCTCGGTGGGCTAATTGGGCTGCGTTGGCATCAATGCTTTTTTCTTGACTGTTAGTTTTTGGAAATACCTTATTAAACAAAGTAGCTAAAGCAGGAAACAGTCCATCACGGGCTTTTTGCAGCACAATAATCATTAAAACACCAAACACAATCACTTCAAAATTACCCTCTGAACCAATTAGGCTAGGTAAAGTAGTTTGTAATTGTTGTTTTAAAATGGTGATAAGTGCTGCGCCTACAATTGCGCCCCAAACATAACCCGAGCCACCAATCACGGCCATAAATAAGTATTCAATACCAATATGTAATCCAAATGGTGTGGGGTTTACAAAGCGTTGCATATGGGCATATAACCAGCCAGAAGTACAAGCCATTAAAGCGGCTAATAAAAAGATCACCATACGTGAGCGACTGGTATTCACACCCATAGAGGAAGCCATTACCATGCCACCTTTTAAAGCTCTAATTGCACGGCCTTCGCGTGAATCGAGCAAGTTGGCGGTAGTCCAAATGCCTGATAACAAGAATAACCAAATTAAATAAAAGATAGAGTTACTCTTGTCAAAGTTAAAACCAGCAATGCTAATAGCAGGAATACCAGTTAAACCGGTGTGTCCACCTAAGGCTTCTGAGGTGCCAAATAAATAGTAAAGGCTTAAGCCCCAAGCAATCGTTCCTAAGGGTAAAAAATGCCCAGATAAACGCAAGGTCAGTGAACCCAATACAAAGGCGACTGCAGAGGTGACAGCCCAGGCTACGATAAGGGTGGTCCATGCAGAGCCGCTAGCCCAAGAAATCCATGAAGGTAAACCTGTGGCGGTAGTCAGATAAGCTGTGGTGTAAGCTCCTAAGCCCACAAAGGCGGCTTGCCCAAATGAGGTTAAACCACCAATACCAGTTAATAACACCAAGCCCAATGCGACTAAGGCATACAAGCCAATATAGTTCAGCAAAGTAACATAGTACTCGGAAGCTATAAACGGGGTACTTAATAATAAAAGCAGTGCAATAGTTTGAACGGCTAAACGTAATGTTAATTTCATTCCTCATCCTCCACATGGTGTGAGTTCAAGGAACGCCACAACAATACCGGAATAATCACAGTAAATACAATCACCTCTTTGTAGCTAGAAGCCCAGAAAGAAGAAAACGCCTCTAAGATGCCCACTAAAATGGCACCCAATGCAGCCACTGGGTAGCTGACTAAGCCACCAATAATGGCTGCCACAAAAC
>JALQUL010000320.1 GCA_023260735.1 Limnohabitans sp.
TACAAGACAGCACCATTAGTTATGGATTCTTAGAAAACCTTGGTATGCAAGACTCAAGCCTCTATGACCGAGTCATCAATATACCACCCATTCCTAGGGCCGATTGGTGTGAGCAATTTAAAAAGCCTAAAACCTGACATCCCTCGTTCGCGACAGCCTCTCAAGGGTGAGGCATTACGCCCTAGCTAAGAAAAAGGCTAGGCCTGAATATTCAAGGCTTGGTCATTGGCCACGATCTGCGGCGCCATTCGCTCATGCCTCCTTGCACCCATTTCACATTTTGGTAGCCATTCTCTTTTAAGATTTGTTGCGCTTTAGGTGATCTGTTTTGTGTATTACAAATTAATAAAATAGTTTTATCAGAAGACTTTGGAATTTCATTGAATCTTTGAGCGAATTGGCTCAAAGGCAATAATTGCATACCTGCTGCGACGCCTCTTTGATGTTCTTCGGTTTCACGAACATCAATCACTAGGGCTGATTTAGCCTCCAACATTTCTTTTGCTTGCTCTAGGCTAACTGACTCATTAGCATCTTGACTAGAAAAACAGGCGGTTAATAAAACACCAGCAAACAGGCTCAATAAAGTGGTTTTTAATTGACTCAAAATACTCATTTTTTCTCCATCCAATTAAGGAAACTCTGTAAAACTCACCATCATTCGGTACATACACCGATTAAAAACCTTCATCAATGCAAAGGGCTCTTTGAATGGTAATAGGCATTCTTTTTATCCTTTATTTTAAAATCCATATCAATTATTATGATTAAAAACCAAAGACATAGACCTTCCAAAACTGTGGCATGAATGCGTTTAAGAGTGATGAAATGCAATATTTAGCCCCTTAAGGGATATTCAATTGCCCTCAAAGGGCTTTTTATTGCCAACCTATGCAAAATGAATTGTTTGATTATAATATTAGTCGTTACTTATTTATATACAAAACCTTATATTTGATTTTTTCTTAGGAAACTTAAGCATATGAAAACCCCTCATGATTTAGTACAAGCGGCAAAATCCCATACACAAGAAATTAGTCTTGATCAGGCCGAGCAAGCAATTAGCCAAGCAGATGTATTGATTGATGTCCGTGAGGCAGATGAATATGCTGTGGCTCATATTCCTGGTGCTGTTCATATGTCTAGAGGTATGTTGGAATTTAAAATTGGGCAACATCCTGTTTTAAGTGCGAGAGACAGCAAAATTGTTTTGTATTGCAAAACTAGTGGTCGTGCAGCGCTGTGTGCCGCCTCTTTAAAAGAAATGGGTTATTTACAAGTGCAATCAATTGCTGGCGGAATAGATGCTTGGATAGCAGCTGGTAAAAATATTGCTCAACCTTCTACTCCCTCTTTTGACTAAACCCTATGACAACTCCATTTACCGATCCAAAAGCCAACTGGGAACAACGTTTTGCCACCAAAGAATTTATTTTTGGTGAAGCCGTTAACGAATACCTAAAAGCCAAGAGTCACTTTTTAAAACCGGGCAATGCCTTAGCCATCGCCGATGGCGAAGGTCGAAATAGTGTATGGTTGGCTAGGCAAGGTTGGCAAGTTGACGCTTTTGATTTTGCTGAAAATGCAGTTGAAAAAGCCAAGTTACTAGCTCAAAAAAATCAAGTCAAAGTTAATTTTACTTGTTCTGATTGGCAATCTTTTGATTGGAAAACAGAACACTACGATAATGTTGTGGGCATATTTTTTCAGTTTGTAAACCCAGCTGACCGGGCCTTATTATTTGCCAAAATGCATGCCTGTTTAAAACCAGGTGGCTGTATGTTGATTCAGGGTTACACAGCCGAGCAACTCACTTTTAACACAGGTGGTCCGGGTATGCTGAGTCATATGTATGACCAAGACCTAATGAAACAACTTTTGCCAGGCTATGAGTTCTTCGATTTAAGCACTTACACCGCTGAAATTAATGAGGGCAAAGCGCATAAAGGTATGTCGGGCTTATTGGGTTTAGTAGCGATTAAACCATTGAAATAAGACCGCAAATAATAGTAAACTCATAAAGCCCATTACAATAACCCCTATTGGCGATGCCCAAAATACAAGCTGGGCATTGATTATTTTTTCACAATAGCACTTACTACTGTTAGGGCTTTGCAAAAAGTGCGAATCCACATTTTGCTTATTGTTTATTTTTAAGGTATCACGGCTAGTGCTAATAATTGGACTTGGCTTGTTGATTAACACAGAAGTGTTTTTAGCCTCTGCATTTTGCCTATTTTGCTCTGGTTCTGACTTAGCTTGCATAAAAGCGGTTGGCGAAAAACTATCTTGATGCAACTCAAAAAATCGGGCACTCCATTCGGGAATTTGTAAGGCTATTTTGGCTCTGGTAGCGGCTACATACAAAAGCCTAATTTCTTCAGCTGCCATCCAATAATTTTGCCCATTTGGGCCCTTTATTTCTATTTCCTTATTTAGGGTATTGTTAGTGGCGTTAGATGATACGGTTGGCGTTACTTCGGTAGCTAACTTGGGGGCAAAAAAATCATCATCTAACATGACTTTATCCCACTCGCGCCCTTTCGATTTATGGGCGGTTGATAAAATTAAATCGGCCTGCGTTTCATCTTCACAAGTGTGCTCTAGGGCTTTTAAAATACTGACCTCGCCGTGCTGTTCTACTAATTTAGTCAGCTTGAGTAAATGTTCACCCTCTAGTCGCTCGGTAAATAGTTGTACTTGATGCCAACTATTAAACCCGAAAAATTCAGGATGAGTAGCGGATTGATCTCGTTTGAGTAATGACACATCATTTAATAACCAACGCAACTCTTGTACGCCACCTACTAAATAAGGCTTGCGCCCTATGGACAAGCTTGCCAATAAATGGGCTACGGTAGAAGCATTTGAACGCGATAAAATGGCTTGTGGTTGTTGGCAGCCTATGTGACTTTTCACTCGAGGATTGCCCAATAACTCTATTTGTGGATCAAATAATTGCAAAATTTGAGTGGCATGTTCAGCAATGGCAGTGCCAAATCGAAAAGATTGTGACAACATGACTTGGGCTTGGGTTTGGATTTTTTCCATGGCATTAATTGCACCACGCCATTGGTAAATTTGCTGGTAGCGGTCTCCTACATAAACGACTTGGCAACTTTGTTGTTGTAAAACTTTTAATAAAGCAGGATTAGAGTCTTGTGCTTCATCAAGCATGAGGTAGTCGGCTTGTATAGGAGGCGCAGTGAGGGTCCAGTATTTAAAATAACCATCGTGGCCTAATGGGACCGACTCATCTAAGGGGTCTATCATGCGTTGCCATAAATTTTCTGCAATCACGGACACTGCTTGTTGTAATTGCAACTGAAAAGCGGAGCTTAATGTTTGAAAAGCACCTAATAAGGGCACCATAGGTGCAGAAATTTGCGAGACTTCTGACTGAGTAAATTGCCGTATGGTTTCGCTAGCCATAAAAGCCAACTGCCTTGCACTTAAATTGTTTTTTGAGCTAAGCGATAAAGACTTTAATTGCAAACATTGCACAATTGCGTTGGCATTCAGTTTGGCTGTTAACTGGTGGGTACTAAAACCTTTTTTAGCAATAGCTGAATAGGCCAATGAATGACTGGTTCTAGCTTTGACTCGTGCAGGAAATTGCTTAGCTGCTTCTTCGGCTATGGTTTTATTAAACGCTAAATAAATACCTTTACCTTTGTGATGCTCGGCCATTAATTGCAAAGTAGAGGTTTTACCACTACCAGCTAAAGCATTGACTTTTAAAGAGTTTCTCGTCAAAAATGCCTGTAAAGCCTGCTCTTGCTGATGGGTAGGAGATATTTTTTTAGCACTCATAGAATCTTTGTGAAGATTGATGTAATTTTGATATTATTTACCATATTTATAATTTTGGGAATTGGCTTAATAAGTTTTTTTGTTTTTGCCATTTTTCTTTAGAAAAACCAGCTTGTCACAAGGGCACATGACTATTTTGTTTTTAGTTGCATAATGTCAGTCCGAGGTAAGTCGGAAAATACAGTTGCCACTTGTGTTAATCCATTGTCACATCAATCAAGGAATGATTATGTCAGCACGAAATAGTCGTTGGAATGTCTTGTTGAAGTCAGTTTTAATATTCATCGTCTTATTAGTCACTGGACTACAAGTTTCAGGTCACTCCTATTTTTGGAATGCACTGGCACTGACTTATTTAAGTGGGCATAGCACTGCTCATATAGATGACGCCAATGATTTTTCGCAAAGAAAAATAGAAGCAGGTAGTCCGCAAGCTTGGCCAAAGGCCAAAAAATACAATCAAATAGAGCTGTCCAACACTAGCCTTGATTATTTAAATCAATATAAAACAGCTGCATTTTTAGTGGCTCAAAATGGTGAGCTTTTATATGAGCGCTATTTTGCCCCTTACAACGCACAAAGTGCTACTAATTCTTTTTCTATGGCAAAAACCGTTACTACCATGCAAGTTGGTATTGCGATACAACAAGGGTTGATTAAAAGCTTTGACGAACCTATTGCCAACTACGTTCCTGAATTAAAGCAAGACACATTAGGCAAAACGGCTACTCTTGCACAATTTTCTGCTATGACAGCTGGACTCAATTGGTCAGAAAGTTATAAATTACCCTTAAACGAAACTACAGCCCTCTATTACGGTTCAGATGTAAAAAGTGTGGTGCTCAATCGTGGTTTTGAACGCCCACCTGGTAGCGCTTTTGAATATAGCAGTGGTACTACTCAAGTCTTAGGGATTGCTTTGCAAAACGCCTTACAGGCCAAAAAACCACAAGCCACTATTAGCCAACATTTATCAGAGACACTTTGGAAACCTTTGGGCATGGAGCAATCTGCCATTTACACCCTAGACCGAGCTGCTGACAAAGGTGGAATGGAACGGGCTTATTGCTGTATTTTTTCTAATGCCAAAGATTTTGCTAAACTGGGTCAACTCTTATTACAAGATGGCCAATGGCAAGGCAAAACCATTCTAGAGCGTGATTTCGTAGAAAGAATGCGCCAGCCTGGTTTGTCAGCTAATTACGGTCATTCATTATGGATGGATTGGAAATATCAACATCCTTTTTATTTGCTACAAGGCCATCAAGGCCAATATGTGATTGTGGTGCCTAAGCAAAAATTAGTGATTGTGCGTCTGGGCCAATTCCGCAATAAAACCATGGGACCAGGCGGGTTAGCACAAGAGATATATGATTATGTGGATGCAGCCGTGTTAATGGCTAAAAAAGCAGCATCCCAACCTTAACCTTCCGTTTATGAGCATCTACCAATTTAACATTTCAACTGAACCACAATACCTGTCGGAACAATCCAATCCGAGTCATCAGTTATTTTGTTTTGCCTACACCATCACAATTACCAATACAGGCAATGTGGCGGCTCAACTCATCTCTAGGCACTGGCTTATTACAGAACACAACAGTGGTCATACACAAGAGGTAAGTGGACTAGGAGTCGTGGGACAACAACCATTACTGCAACCAGGTGAGTCGTTTCAATATACCAGTGGTTGCAATTTATCTGGTAACACCGGTAGTATGCAAGGTGAGTTCTTTTTTGTAGCGGTAGATGGGCATCGTTTTGAGATCAATATTCCCACTTTTGTTTTAGAAAGCACAGAAACCCTTGAACCTCCTCGCTATCTGCATTAAATACAATGGGTGAATTTGATTTAATTGAGCGTTTTTTTAAACGTCCCGCACAACTAGCACAGTTAGCACAGCCTTATCTTGATGTCGCTTTGGGCATTGGTGATGACTGTGCCTTACTTCAACTCGGCCCCAATGAACAACTCGCTGTTTCTACTGATTTATTAATAGAAGGCCGGCATTTTTTTGCTAATGTGAATCCACGTAGCTTGGGTCACAAATCATTAGCAGTTAATTTAAGTGATTTAGCCGCCATGGGAGCAAAACCACTGGGATTTACGTTGGCGTTATCTTTGCCGTCAATTGAAGAAAACTGGTTAACTGAATTTTCTAAAGGTTTGTTTGATTTAGCCAATTTATCTCGTTGCCCTTTAGTAGGCGGAGATACGACTGCTGGCCCTTTAAGCATTGGTATTACGATTATGGGCAAGGTAGGCAAAGGTCAGGCGCTTAAAAGATCTGGGGCTTTGCTAGGTGATGATATCTATATTAGTGGTGCATTAGGCTGGGCCCGTTTAGGACTGCAGTTTTTACAAAACCAACTCAAGCACCCACTCTCAGAAGCCGATCAAAAGCAATGTATTAAAGCCTTAGAGTGGCCACAAGCCAGATTAGCACTAGGAAGTGCCCTTTGCCAATATGCAAGTGCGGCCTTAGACTTGAGTGATGGCCTGTCGGGTGACTTATTGCATATTTTAAAAGCATCTCAATTGGGTGCTGTGTTATTTGAAGACCAACTGGTCGCTAGTTTAGGCACTTTGGATTATTGGCAGCATTTAACGGTTCAAGAAAAAGCCCAATGGGCCTTGGCTGGTGGTGATGATTATGAATTGTGTTTTACTGCTCCCTCCAAGCACCGTCATGCACTGGAACAATTAAGTCAGCAAAACCCACAGTGGGGTCGCTTACACCGAATCGGTTGCACCACTGCAAATCAGCGATGCGCCCAGCTGAGTGCAGATCCGTTGAGGTTGATGTATTTGCCGGAGCCCAGATAAACATTGGCACCTCCTTTCTCCAAATCGAGAATCAATCCCGGGACGGTCAAACCCAGGTTTCTGCGTTTTTTAAGTTCCTGATCCCACTCGGCTTCGGTGGTGTATTTTTCAAGATCAATATGCTCGGTGATGGCACGGAAGCGTCTCCGCTCATCAAAATGATGCAGGCTGGAGCGCAAAGTGTCTTCAGCAAGTGCTTGCAACTTGGAATCGATAGTCGTCCTGACCTGATAACCGTTGTTGTAGGCTTCTTCGCCATACTGATCGTACATCTGATTTCTGATGATTTCGGAGATGTAGGGCAGGTCGAGATCGACGGT
>JALQUL010000361.1 GCA_023260735.1 Limnohabitans sp.
TTTTGCGACAGCTTGTTTACCACAAGCCTCACAACAATTGGCTAGTCATATTTTTGCCAGTCACCGAAGTAATGCCATTGAAAGTGTTTGGGTAAAAGGGCATCGACTGGTGCACAATGGACAGCATAGCTTCGCACAGAATGCGAAAGAGCAATTTATTCAAGTGCGGCAAGCACTTTGCTAACGAACCTAGCTCTATTGAAAGACTCACCTTTTATGAAAACCACCTCTGCAGCGCCAGCACCATTTTTATTGCACGAAGGCCAATCACCCCTAATGATTTCAATTCCTCATGTAGGAACCTATATCCCCCCCGAAATTGCGAATCGACTACAAACCCATGCACTCGCGGTAGCAGACACCGATTGGCATTTAGATGTTTTATATGAGTTTGCCAAAGCCCTTGATATTACCGTTTTACAGGCCACGCATTCTAGGTATGTAGTGGATCTCAATCGTCCGCCTGATAATGCCAATTTATATCCTGGCCAAAACACGACAGGTTTGTGCCCGATTGATGACTTTGCAGAACAAGCTATTTATTTACCAGGTCAAGAACCAAGTGAATCTGAAATTGCACAAAGAGTTCTTCATTATTGGCAACCCTATCATGATCAACTCCAACAACAATTATCTAGGCTAAAAAACCAACATCCACAAGTCATTTTATGGGATGCCCATTCTATTGCCAGCCAAGTACCACGATTTTTTGAAGGCCAATTACCTGACTTTAATTTTGGTACGGCAGATCACAATAGTTGTCCCACTTCAATTTCAGATTTGCTCATTGATATCATGAAGCAAAATAACCATATTAGTTATGTTTTAAACGGCCGTTTTAAAGGTGGTTATATTACTAGGCAGTATGGCAACGCCAACTCCAATGTTTATGCCATTCAATTAGAAATGTCTCAACGACTTTATATGTCGGAACAATCCCCCTTTGCCTATTTACCCACTCCAGCAAGCAGTGTTCAGGTAGTTTTAAAACAATTATTAGCTCGGCTACTATTGGCTCTCTCTGAATAAAGAGCGAGTTAGAGAGGGTTGCCTCCTTGGATTTCTAATACTAACCACTCACTTCCAACCTTCGCAAACTTTTTCTTAATACCTTTTTTTCTTAGGGAAATTAAAATTGAAAACAACACTTTTATTAAAAAAATAGACCAATTAAAATATATTGGGTATTTTTCTTATACCCAATATCTAAAAAATAACACGCTTAATAATCTAATTGCCGAATCAGTGCAAAAGTACCAGTCTCTACTATTACAGACTGGTATTTTTTTACATTTTTATTTTCTACAATTACCGTATCAATAGTAATATTTACCATCTTTAGTTTAGATTCAATATTTATCAACTAAAGCGGATATCGAGCTCTCTAAAAAGCTCAGATTTATGCAACCTGATCAAGGCATTTGTTATGTATTTTTTTAGTAATCGACAACAATCGATCAAAGTTCTCATCATGAGCATCGCCTGCACGATTCTTGTTGCTTGTGCGACCTCGAAACCTAAAGTCGAAGAACCCGTTATTACTTTACCCATTCGCATTACAGAGCGTGGAGTTGAAATCACTATTCCAGATCAAGTTTTATTTGAGGTAGGTAAAGCTGAAGTGAATCAAGAAAAGGCCCTACCTTACTTTAAACAATTGGTCTATTTAATGAGTAAGTCCGATAAAAACATTTTGGTAGAGGGACATACAGATTCTCAAGGACAGGAGGCGGCCAACCAAATCCTATCTGAAAAAAGGTCACAAGCTGTTTTTGATTCATTAGTTGCTTTAGGTGCACCAAAAGACAGAATGCAGATGAAGGGCATGGCAGCGCGCGTGCCAGTTGCACCCAACGATGTAGCTTCAGGTCGAAGACTTAACCGTCGTACTGAGATCATTTTTTTGGGTGAAAGCCAAGCCAAACTCATCAAAGGTGAGCCCTCTGGCACATTTGAACATGCGGCAGCTCGTGTTAAACGTATTTTAGAACAGGCAACAGAATGAATACTCATAACTCGAAGTCCTTTTCCAGAAGGCAATTAATTAGCAAAGCTTCTGCACTAGGCTTGGTGGTGGCTAGTTCGGTAAATACTTTGGCACAAACCACTAGCAATAAACCTAAAAAAGTTTCTGGCAAAGGTTCGCCTAATTTAGCCATTGTATTTGGTAGTGGTTCAGCTAAAGGTTTTGCACATATTGGTGTGATTAAAGCTTTTGAAGAAGCAGGTATTGAACCCAATTTAATTGTAGGCACCAGTGCAGGGGCTTTAGTAGGTGGGTTTTGGGCATCTGGCTTAACTGCAGCCGCCATGGAAGACTATGCCTCTAAAGTAAAAGAAGCCGATATTGTTGATTTAGGTAGTAACACCAAAAGAGGTATTGTCTCTGGAGATACTTTTCAAAATTATTTAAATACCCTCACTAAAAAACGCACTATCGAGCAACTCAATACTCGATTTACAGCGGTGGCAACTACTTTTAAAACAGGTGAACCTTATTTGTTCAGTGATGGCGACTTAGCTTTTGCTATTCGTGCATCTTGTAGTATTCCTGGTGTTTTTAATCCTGCCAAAATTAATGGTATTGAATATGTGGACGGTGGTTTAGTAAGCCCTGTCCCTGTAAAAATAGCCAAAGATTTGGGGGCCAACTTTGTGATTGCTGTTGATGTCAACCGAGCGCCACTCAATGCTCAGCCAGTAGGAATTTTTGAGCAAATCATGCATAGCTTTGATGTAATGGGCCGATCTCTTGCCAAACTTGAAGCTGCCCAAGCTGATATTTTGATTCAACCCAATATGTCAGGGATTGCCGGAACCGATTTCAACTCACGCAACCAAGCTATTCAGTTGGGCTATGTGGCAGCCAAGCGTTTAATGCCTGTTATTATTGATAAATTGGTAAGCCGAGGATTTAAGGTTTCGACTTAATTTGGTAACTTTTGTCTACCCCAAAGTGCAAGGGCATCTTCACCTCAATTTCAAGGTGGAGCCCTATTTTTCTCTTCCCTTGACTGAAGCGCCCCCAAAAATTGGTTTTCAAATTTTGGGGGCGCTTCAGTCAAGAGC
>JALQUL010000114.1 GCA_023260735.1 Limnohabitans sp.
GGAATAGCTACGAATGGTGTAATGTATCGTACAGATAAAAACGGATTACTTTCTGCTCTCTTGAGAAAATGGTTTGATGAACGTGTAGAATATCGTAAGTTATCTAAAAAGTTTCACGAAGAAGGTGATAGAGAAAAATCAGAGATAGGTCAGTCTATTCATCCGCATATGTTAAGACATAGTTTTGCAAGTCATATTTTGCAATCAAGCCGAGACATTAGAGCTGTACAAGAGCTTTTAGGCCATTCCAGCATTAGCACCACCCAAATTTATACACAACTCGACTTTCAACATTTAGCTACAATTTATGATGCTAGCCATCCGAGAGCTAAAAAATAAGGTCTTGAAAAAAGGTTAAACTCCCCCAACTAATAACTCGATTTTAAAGTTAAATCAAAAATCTCTCTTTTTCTCACCTTTTAAAATAGCAATAATACTGAAATAGTTTTGTTGTAAACTTTATAAGGTCTAATTCATTCTTTCATTAAAAAAACCAATATGAGTTTAATTCCAACTACCATTTTGACTGGATTTTTAGGTTCTGGCAAAACTACGCTTTTAAAACGTGTTTTATCCGAGTCTCATGGACAACGAATTGCTGTCGTTGAGAATGAATTTGGAGAAGAAAATATCGATAATGAAATTTTGGTATCTGAACAAAATGAAAATATTGTTCAGATGAGTAATGGTTGTATATGTTGCACCATTCGAGAGGACTTGCGCGCGACATTACAAGACTTAGCTACTCGTAAAAGAAAAGGTGAAATTCAATTTGACCGTGTCGTAATTGAAACCACTGGAATTGCGGATCCAGGACCTGTGGCACAAACTTTTTTTATGGATGATGAAATTGCAGAAAGCTACTTGCTTGATAGCGTTCTAACCTTGGTTGATGCTAAACATGGTCAACAACAGTTAGACGATAGGCAACAAGCAAGGCGTCAAGTCGGTTTTGCTGATCGAATTTTTATCAGTAAAGCAGACCTAGTTTCTGCTCAAGAGTTAGATGATTTACAGCATCGTCTTAAACACATGAATCCACGAGCACCACAATCAGTTGTTAATTTTGGCTCTGTTGATTTAAAGCAAGTTTTTGATTTAAAAGGCTTTAATCTTAATGCTAAACTTGAAATTGATCCCGACTTCTTAAAAGACGATGATCACGATCACAGTGATGGCCATGTTCATGATGAACACTGCAATCATGATCACGGTCATGAGCATCACCATCATGAACATGGTGAAAGCTGCAACCATCCCTCTCATCACCGCCACCATCACCATGATGATGTTCAAAGTTTTGTTTTCAAAGCCGATAAAGCACTTGATCCAGCAAAACTTGAAGACTTCTTAGGTGCCATTGTTAATATTTATGGCCCTAAATTATTGCGCTATAAAGGCGTTTTGCACATGAAGGGCACTAAAAAGAAGGTGATTTTTCAAGGTGTACACCAATTAATGGGTTCAGATCTTGGCCCAGAGTGGTCTCCAAATGAGAAAAAAGTCAGCAAAATGGTTTTTATTGGAATAGATTTACCAAAGGAAATATTTTTACAAGGTTTACAACAATGTGTGGCTTAACTACGCATAAAATCTGTCGCCTTTCTCCGCTTTCATAATTGCATTTTTAGATTTTTAATTTTGGGTGGTAACACTTTATTTTTCTAAAATCAAAATTGATCAAGCTTGTCTTTTAACGCTTTTGTTGCATTCATTTGTAACCTAGACAGATCGAACTTATATGTCTACTATTAAAAAAACTGCTATTACTAAATCAGCTACTTCCAGTATTAAATCTCCCGGAAGTACCGATTCAGCTACCAAACCCCGCACTGGAAAAGGTAAAAATGGTGAAAACAACCAAGCCCCAGTGGTGGTGGTTTCAACTGCTGCTAAAGCAATGTTTGGGCAAGTAAATGCCAACTCTAGTGCCCCTGTACTCATACAGACACCAGTAAAAAAAGATCCCAAATTGGCTAATCATTGGAAAACTAAGCCTCTATTAGAGTTAACCGATGATGACATTATTGCAATGCCAGATTCTGAATATATGAATGAAGTGCAGCTTGCTTACTTTAGGGTGAAACTACAAACACTCAAGCAAGATATTCTTAAAAGTGCAACTGAAACATCTGAACATTTACGGGATGAATCTTCTGTTGTGCCAGATCCAACCGATCGAGCTACCATTGAAGAAGAACACGCATTAGAGCTTAGAACACGAGACCGTGAACGTAAATTGTTAAAGAAAATTGAACAATCTATACAATTAATTGAATCAGGCGACTATGGTTTTTGTGATGAAACAGGTGAACCTATTGGGACACCTCGTTTATTAGCGAGACCTACTGCTACACTTTCACTAGAAGCTCAACAAAGGCGAGAACTCAAACAAAAACTGTTTGGTGATTAAGTCAATTTTTTTGATAATAGAGTCATGGATAACTCGCAAACAACCGCTTCTTCTGGATTATTTTCTAGCCTTGGCCTGTGGTTAAAATCACGCTCGGCCCCCGGTGCGAAAGAAAATCCAGAAGAATCTGTGAGTAGTCCCGAATATGAGGAGTTTTTGGCTCAAGAAAGGGCCTCAAGAAAAGTACGCATTGAGATAATTAAACGCAAAGAATTGGCTGAGTTGCGTAAAATCAGGCAAGCTGATACTAATTACAAACCCAATATTGACACGAGGCAAAACTTTAGTCATGTGAGCACTCATGTAGTTGCGTCAATTGGCCCCCAATCCACTATGGAAAAAATTGCTTCCATCGAAGCAAGAATGGCCAATAATTGGTCTAATTTTGGCTTACCCTCTGGAGGCGGTAATCCTGATCAGAATAAAAATGCTAAAGCTAATTCAGCAGATCAAATTATTTCTGAAATTACCACTATTCCCATTAACTCAAAAGTAAGTGATGTCGTTTTTGCTGGTTCAGCACAAGAAGCCAATAATCGCCCCGTTGTCATGGATGGTGATAAAAGGGTTCCTTTTAGCTATCCTGTTCAACTAATAGAAGCAGCAAGTGCTTTTGCTTCTGGTGATTTTGCTCTCACTAAAAAAACGATTATCGATCTCATTAAACAAAAAACGAGTGTTGATTCACTCATTCCTTGTTGGGAAAGTTGGTTCGAATTCCTGCTTTCCACTGGTGATAAAGCTAACTTTGAAAATGCATCTGTCACATTTGCCACTAAATTTGGTCGCTCTGGTCCAACTTGGAGTATGCAATGGAGTCCTGACAATATCTCAGTTATTAAAGAACAAGCTTTAAAAGAAACAAGCAATGAAAAAAAGCCCATTATTTGGTTGAGTCAAGCCCACTTAGATGCCCAAGATGTACTCTCTTTTGCGAGAAATCTAGCTCAAAGTAGCCAAGTGAGTCATAAGGGACGAAGTCGAGTCACTCTCGTTTTAAACTGGTCTGAATTAAAAGATATTACGCCAGCTGCGATTGATGCCCTCAGTTACGTGATTCATCAAATCTCAGATCAATCACTTAACGTAAAGTCGATCAATCATCAACAACTTTTAAAAATAATTCAAGATCAATTAAGTGCCCCAGCTAATTCTGAGTTAAGTCGATCTTGGTGGTTATTAAGGCTAGCACTTTTGCGACTGATGAATCAAGCGGACAATTATGCACAAGCCTGTCTTGATTTTTGTATCGCCTTTGATGAAACAGCCCCTGTTTGGAGCGCACCCGAATGCAAGTTCAGTATTTTTGACCTACCTTATTTGTCTGAAGGTGGAATTTTGGCATCAATTGCAAGCTCTAACTTTGAACCCACCCAAATTACAAAATTAGATGAGTTAAATAGTTCATTTTCTCAACACAAGCTTAGCCACTCAAATCAAGCTCGATTTGTTTTAGCTGGTAGCTTATGTGGAGATATTTCTCCACTCATCCGATCATGGAGTAATAGTCATCAATCGAACGTCATTATTTTGGAGTGTGAAAATTTAGTTCGTATTGATCCTACCGCTTCGGCCATTTTGTTAGGTTGGATAAGAAAACAAAACCGAGAAGATACCATCATCCAAATGAACCAATTGCATCGTTTGGTTGCCATTTACCTTTTCTCAATCGGTCTTTCTGTAAAAAATAAAATCAATTTGTTAAAACTTTAACAATCAAAAAGTTATTGGTTTTGCTTACAATTACCCAAAACAAATTATTTAAAACTTAAAAATTACTTTTAAGTTGCTTTTAGATTGTAAGCAAACGACATTAGTTCACATCACTCTATTACCCCCTCCAAAATATTTATTTCGAGGATTGGCCACAACTTATTTGCTATTATATTCATATCAAATAAATCATTTATTGTTGCATTTCTCCAACTACATCCTTTCAAATCCGCCCATTTTCCTGATACAGTGTTGAAAAGTGTTTTTTAGTGGGAATTAGTGTTTAATCGTCTCAATTTGCAATTGTTTAGGATCAAAAAGTGTCACAAAGGGAGTTTCAGGGTAAAACGGCTATCAGTCTAGATAGTAAAGGGCGCTTAGCTGTTCCTACGCGTTACCGCGAAATGATACAAATGGATGCCCAAAATCTCATGACAATTACTGAGCACCCAGACGGTTATTTAATGCTGTTCCCCAGGCCACAATGGCTTTTGCTTAAAACAAATGCAGCACAATTAGATCAAGATGCAGCATGGTGGAAACGGGTAGTTATTGGTAGTGCCAATGATATAGAACTCGACTCCGCAGGGCGAATTTTGGTTGCTCCTGAATTAAGGGAGGCTGCGCAAATTAATAAAGAAGTGCTCCTCATTGGAATGTTAAATCATTTTGAAATATGGGATCGCTTAATTTATGCCGAGCACAAAGCACTTGAGTTGAGTCGCCCCCTACCAAACAGCCTTCAAACCTTCAAATATTAGAGGTAATTTTTTATGCAGACCTCTAACCCACATATATCGGTCATGTTAAATGAGGCGGTACAGGCTTTAATCGGCCCCGCTGATGGTACTTATGTAGATGCCACCTTTGGTCGTGGTGGTCATAGTCGTGCCATTTTAGAAAAACTCACACCTAATGCCAGTTTAATTGTTTTTGACAAGGATCCAGAAGCGATTGCAGTTGCCCAAGAAATAAATGACAGTCGTTTGACGATCTACCATGAAGGGTTTAAAGATTTAGGTCAATTAGCTCATCATAGTGCCGATGGCATCTTAATGGACCTAGGGATTAGCTCCCCACAAATTGATACACCAGAACGTGGTTTTAGTTTTAGATTCAATGGCCCGCTTGATATGCGCATGGATACCACCAGAGGCATTACAGCAGCTCAATGGTTGGAGCAAGCCAGCGCAACCGAAATGGCACAAGTAATTCGCGATTATGGCGAAGAACGTTTTGCCAATCAAATTGCAAAAGCCATTGTGACTCGTCGTGAAGAGAAAGGCCCTCTACTCTCCACTCAAGACTTAGTAGAAGTATGTGCGGCTACCGTACGTACCCGAGAGGCTGGGCAAAGTCCAGCCACACGAACGTTTCAAGCGATTCGTATTCATATCAATGGTGAATTAGAAGAACTCAAACAAGCCTTACAAGCCAGCCTTCAAGTTTTAAAACCAGGCGGAAAGCTTGTCGTGATTAGTTTTCACTCGCTTGAAGACCGCATAGTCAAGCAATTTATTGCTCAGTATTCTAAAGAAGTTTATGACCGTCGTATGCCCTTAGCACCTGTTCAAACATGCCTTTTAAAAGCCATTAGTCGCACCAAACCTAGCGAACAAGAAATTAATTTAAATCCTCGCTCTAGGAGTGCTGTTTTGCGTGTTGCAGAAAGACTTGCGTCATGAGACTGACTACTTTTGTGCTTTATTGCATCGTTATGGCTTCTGGATTCTGGACAATACAAACTCAGTACAACAGCCGTAAACTTTTTATTGAAATTGAAAAAAAGAGAACCATTTTAGAACAAATTCATCAAGATAACGCTAATTTAGAAGTAGAAAAACTCACCAAAGCCACGTCTTTTCGAACTGAATTGATTGCAAAAGAAACGCTAAAAATGAGCACGGCTACCCCCTCTATTACACAGTATGTACCCCACCCCTCTAAAACGAGCTCATCTGGAGCGAGTAAATGAGGCGATCAATTCACCATGGCAAAAGTCCTTTGTTAGCAAGTAAAACGCCGGCTTGGAGAAGTCGGTTTATTATTGCTGTGATAGCTGTAGCTTTTATCGGTTTGATTGGCATGGCGATTTATATCCAAATTTTTGAAAGTGCTTTTTATCAAAAACAAGGTGACATACGTTATGCGCGCTCCTTTGATTTACCAGCGAACAGAGGTAGAATTTTGGATCGCAACGGGCAAATCCTAGCCTCAAGTGTAATGGCACCCAGCGTATGGGCAGTCCCAAAAGAAATTGATGCCACGCCCACTCAACTGAAACAATTGGCAAGCCTACTGAATCTACCTGCTATTGAAGTACAAAAGAAACTATCTTCAACAAAGTTAGAGTTTGTTTGGTTAAAACGCCAAATAGACACTGAAATTGGTGATGCGATAATCGATTTAAAAATAAAGGGAGTGTATTTACGTAAAGAATATAAACGTAAATATCCTGAAGGAGACTCCACCGTCACTTTAGTGGGTAGCACCTCGCCAGATGGGGTAGGCACACAGGGTATTGAAGCCTCTTTTGAATCTGAACTTAAAGGTAAAGCTGGGTTTCGTAAGGTCATTAAAGACAGACTAGGCCAAAAAGTTGAAAACGTCGGAAAAACAATTGAGCCAAGTTCTGGTAAAGATATACAACTGAGTATTGACAGCAAAATTCAATTTTTTGCCTACCAAAAAATTAGAGATGCAGTAATTGAAAACAAAGCTGTTTCTGGAAGCGTTGTGGTACTTGATGCCCAATCTGGGGAAATATTAGCTTCAGTTAGTTACCCCACCTCTCAAGCCAGCAATAATTATGAATCAAAGGGTGCTAAAAGAAACATTGCATTTAGCGATATGTTTGAGCCAGGATCAGCGATTAAACCTTTTACGATTGCCCTAGCACTTGAAAAAGGTTTGGTTCGACCTAATAGCGTCATACCAACTGAAGCAAAATCTTTGGTGATTGGTGGAAAAGTTATTAAAGACACCCACGAATACAAGTTTTTAACGGTTGAACAAGTTATTCAAAAATCAAGCAATATTGGTACAGTGAAAATCTCTCAAGATTTAGATGCAAAATCTATGTGGGAAATGTTTAATCAAGCTGGTTTTGGTCAACGCCCAGACATTCGATTTGGTGGTGTTACTTCCGGTCGTTTAAGACCTTATAAGACATGGCGCCCCATTGAAAAAGCCACTATGTCTTATGGTTATGGCCTATCTGCATCACTTTTTCAAATTACCAAAGCATATAGTATTTTTGCAACTGATGGACGCCTTGTACAACCAACCTTAATTAAGCGTAATGGCCCAGCTCCTTCTATTGAGGTAATTAGTCCAACTACCGCTAAGCAAGTTCGAAAAATGCTGCAAATGGCCGCCTCTAAAGATGGCACAGGACAATTTGCACAAACCTCTGGTTTTTCTGTTGGTGGTAAATCTGGAACTGCACATAAGCAAATTGGAAACAGTTATGCAGAGAATAAATATCGCTCTTGGTTTGTGGGTTTAGCCCCTATAGAAAACCCAAGAATTATTGTCGGCGTGATGCTAGATGAACCCAGCGCTGGCAAATATTTTGGTGGTATTGTTGCCGCTCCTGTGTTCAGTGTCACAGTTGCTCAAGCACTAAGAACAATGGGTGTAAAACCAGATTTATCGGTGGTTCCGAGTATCTCAAGTACACCTGAACCGGAGAGCTTAGAATGAGAAAATTTGATCAACTCAGTGACCTCGTCAATCATTTAAAACAAACAACACATGGCCATTTAAATACTGATAGCCGTCAAATTTTACCCGCTGATATTTTTATTGCTTGGCCAGGGGCTGCAGTAGATGGCAGACAGTTCGTTGATCAAGCACTTGCCAAAGGGGCTAGTTGGTGCATTGTCGAAACCAATCAAATTGAAAAATTTGAAAAAGCTCTTTGGTTTAACAATGATCGCATCATAGGAGTTGATCATCTAAAAGCCCATACGGGCGTTATTGCATCTGCCTATTACGGCCATCCTACTCAAAAAATGCAATTGATTGCGGTAACGGGTACTAATGGCAAAACATCAAGTGCATGGTGGATAGCAAATTGTTTGCAACAACTTCAGCTTAATGCCTCGCAAAAAGTAAGATGTGCCGTCGTTGGAACCTTAGGTATTGGTGAACCTGACCATATAGTTGCCAATGGCTTAACCACCCCTGACCCAGTTTTACTGCAAAAATCTTTAGCCTCATTGTATCTACATGGCGTCACACACTGCGCTATAGAAGCATCATCAATTGGCGTGGTTGAAAACCGCTTAGCTGGCTGCGATATTACAGTGGCTATGTTTACCAATTTAACGCAAGATCATCTTGACTATCACGGCAACCTAGAAAACTACTGGCAAGCAAAAAAATCTTTATTTGCTTGGCCTAATTTACAAAATGCCATTGTTAATTTAGATGATGCCTATGGCCAAGCCTTGGCCAATGAGCTTCAAGCAAAACACAATCCTGAACTGTGGACCATTGCTTGCAATCAAAAAGCGCGTATTGAGGCGAAAAATATTGTGTTTTATGCTGATTCAGTTTCATTTGAAGTGATAGAGCGCGACTCCCTTCACCCTGAAACTATTATCAACCAAGCTTCACTTCATTGCCATATTATTGGTAACTACAACGTTAGTAATTTATTAGGTGTGATCGCTGCGATCAGAAGTCTTGGTTGGCCTCTAGCTGACATTATAAAGGCCTGTGAAAATATTAGTCCTGTACCAGGTCGTATGGAAGTCATTGCTCAAGCCAACTGTCCGACTGTTGCAATTGACTATGCGCACACTCCCGATGCGCTTGAGAAAGCATTATTAGCACTTAGGCCTAGTGTGCAAAATAATAAGGGTAAGTTGTGGTGTATTTTTGGATGTGGGGGTAATCGCGACGCTAGCAAAAGGCCCTTGATGGCAAAAATAGCAGAACAATGGGCCGATAAAGTGGTATTAACCAGTGACAACCCACGCTTTGAAGATCCCAATCAAATTATTGCTGATGCCCAAGCCGGTTTTGCGGGCAAAGACTCAAGCCTAATTACCACTATTGTGAATCGTTCCAATGCCATTGATTGGGCTATTGAAAATGCAAAAGCCAATGATGTTATCTTGATTGCAGGTAAAGGACATGAGACCTATCAAGAAATTGCAGGAGTTAAATACGATTATTCAGATCATTTAGTGACACAAGCGGCCCTTAAGAAAAGGAATTCTCTATGTTAAATCTTGCGCAACTAGCCCATTGGGTTGAGCATTTAGAATGCCAAGGAGCTGCCACCACTGCAATCCGCGGTATCAGTACGGACTCGAGACAAATTGAACCCGGTCAACTATTTATTGCCTTGGTAGGGGAACACTTTGACGGACATGATTACGCACTGCATGTAGCTGAAAAGGGCGCAGCTGTTCTTCTGCTTAGCCAAAAAATTGAAGGTCTTAAGCTACCTTATCTTTTGGTAAAAGATACCAAAATTGCTTTAGGTCAACTAGCAAAAGCTTGGCGTCATCAATTTAACATTCCATTGATTGGAATTACCGGGAGCAATGGTAAAACCACTGTGACCCAAATGGTGGCAAGTATTCTAAAAGCTGATGCTGCTGATGCTGCATGGTCCACCAAAGGAAATCTTAATAATGACATTGGTGTTCCACTTACGCTACTGGGGTTAACAGCGACACATAAATGCGCAGTAATTGAAATGGGTATGAACCACCCTGGTGAAATTGCCTACTTAGCCAACATCACTCAAGCCACTGTCGCACTAGTGAACAACGCACAGCGTGAACATTTAGAGTTTATGCACACAGTTGAAAATGTGGCCCGTGAAAACGGAAGTTGCATTTCATTTTTAGACAAGAAGGGCGTCGCAGTGTTTCCTGCTGATGAGGAGTTCACTACGCTTTGGAGAGATTTAGCGGCTCATTGTCAAGTTCTTACTTTTGCAATCAATGCCCCCGCTGACGTTTACGCCCTTGAACATATTTGGCAAGGTCAACAATGGGTAGTTAAAGCTCAAACGCCTCATGGTATTTGTAATTTTAAACTTCAACTCGCTGGCGTACATAATGTCAAAAATGCATTGGCTGCTTTAAGTTGTGCAATTGCAGCTGGTGTGTCCCCCGAAGTTGCAGCCATTGGACTTAGTGAATTTCAACCCGTAAAGGGCCGTTCTAGAGCATTTGAAATTAATTTTGCAAATAAAAACATCACCATCGTAGATGATAGTTACAATGCCAACCCCGACTCAATGAAGGCTGCTGTTGATGTATTAAGTACATTACCAAGGCCCTGTTTGTTAGTGATTGGAGACATGGGTGAAGTGGGTAATCAAGGTCTTTTGTTTCATGAAGAACTAGGCCACTATGCTCGCATCAAACCAATTGATCACCTTTTTTGTACTGGCTTAGCGAGCTTAGCCACCGCAAATGCTTTCAATACTAGCTCTACACAAGGAAAACACTTTAGCGATAAAGCGCAACTTCACGAAGCAGTGATAGCAAGCTTAGCAGAGGTTAATAGCATTTTGATAAAGGGATCACGCTTCATGAAAATGGAATCAGTGATAGAGGCAATTCATCAACATATATCTAAAGAGGACAGTTAACATGCTGTTTAGTTTGACTCAGTGGCTCCATCAAAATTGGGCTGAATTTGGTTTTTTAAGGGTATTCCAATACATCTCTTTAAGAGCTGTAATGGCTACTCTGACTGCTCTTATTTTAGGGCTTGCGGCTGGACCTGCGGTCATTCGTATTCTAAGTGCCCTCAAAATTGGTCAACCTGTTCGTGGTTATGCAATGGAAACCCACCTTGTTAAAAGTGGTACCCCCACAATGGGGGGAGTACTTATTTTGGGTTGCTTAACCATATCTACATTGCTGTGGGCCGATTTAAGCAATCGCTTTATTTGGATTGTACTCATTGTGACTTTGGGGTTTGGAGCAATTGGTTGGGTAGATGATTGGCGCAAAGTTGTCAGAAAAGACCCAGAAGGTATGCCTTCTGGTGAAAAATATATGTGGCAATCCATCATTGGCTTGATAGCGGCTTTGTATTTGGTTTTTAGTATTTCTGAGAGCTCCAATATGAGAGTTTTAGAGCTATTTTTTAATTGGGTGAAATCAGGTTTCGACATTAATTTGCCACCAAAAGCTGGTTTGCAATTACCCTTTTTAAAAGAGGTTAGCTACCCGTTAGGGGTGTTTGGATTTGTGATTATGAGCTACTTGGTAATTGTAGGCTCAAGTAATGCGGTAAATTTAACCGATGGCCTAGATGGCTTAGCCATTATGCCTGTCGTAATGGTAGGCTCCTCACTTGGCATTTTTGCTTATATTACAGGTAACTCTAGCTTTGCCAAATATCTCATTTTTCCCTTCATTCCAGGTTCTGGAGAACTACTTATTTTTTGTGGTGCACTTGCTGGAGCGGGTTTGGCATTTTTATGGTTTAACGCACACCCTGCTGATTTTTTTATGGGTGATGTAGGGGCATTGGCTTTAGGTGCAGCTTTAGGCACTATTGCGATTATTGTCAGACAAGAAATTGTGTTGTTTATTATGGGCGGAATTTTTGTTGCAGAAGCACTGTCTGTCATGCTTCAAGTCAGTTACTTCAAATACACTAAAAGACGATTTGGACAAGGTAAGCGTCTTTTAAAAATGGCTCCACTGCACCATCATTTTGAAAAAAGTGGTTGGAAAGAAACCAAAGTGGTGGTACGTTTTTGGATTATTACCATGTTTCTTTGTTTAATTGGCTTGTCTACTCTTAAATTGCGATAAAAATATGTTGGGTCAAAATGTTTTGGTTTTAGGTTCTGGTATTAGCGGTCATGCAATGGCTCGGTGGTGTCATCACATGGGTGCAAAAGTCACTGTCGTTGACAGTCGCGAAAACCCACCCAATAAAGAGGCATTGGCACAACTTGAACCCACTATTGAAATCATTTGTAAAGCATTTCATCCCGAATTACTTTTATTAGCCGATTTTCAGTATTTACTCATCAGCCCTGGTTTATCGCCAGAACAAATTGGTGAGTTAAAAAATGTCGCCCAAGATAAAGGCATCACTGTTTGGGGTGAACTCAACTTATTTCAACACGCTCTTTTACAATTACAACAAGAACAGGCCTATTTGCCTAAAGTTTTAGCTATAACTGGCACTAATGGTAAAACGACGGTCACTTCATTAACTGGCTTGTTAGTGTCTCGTGCAGGTCAGACAGTGTGTGTGGCGGGTAATATTGGTCCTAGTATGCTAGATTGTTTATTAGGTCATATCCTTGCTAACACACTGCCACAAGTTTGGGTTCTTGAACTCAGTAGTTTTCAACTTGAAACAGCTCCAGAGTTCTCACCCACTTGCGCAACGGTGCTTAATATCAGCCAAGATCATCTTGATTGGCATGGCAGTATGCAAGCTTACCAAGATGCAAAAGGTCATATCTTTGGCACACACACCACTAAAATTCTCAATCGTGATGACCCACTGGTGATGGCGTATTTGCAAAGCTCCTTTGCTTTATCTGGTAATAAAAAAAATCAAAATAAAGAAGCTAGTCCACCAAGCTACATTAGCTTTGGCAGTGATAGCCCTTCTCGAATTGGTGATTTTGGAATTGAAACTGTCAATGGAATGAGCTGGCTAGTTCAAGCCCAAACCACCGAATTAGCACCTCAATACAAAAGAGGCAAAGAAGTGGTTGAAACTGAGTTTGTATTGCAAAAATTAATGCCCACTGAAGCACTCCGCATTCGTGGTCGTCACAATGTACTCAATGCCTTAGCTGCATTGTGCTTAATGCAATCTGTGACTAGTTCAATGGCACCCATTTTATACGGCTTGCGCGAATACAAAGGTGAACCCCACAGAGTGGAGCCAATTACTATTATTCGAGAAGTTGAATATTTTGATGATAGC